>JAGWNO010000145.1 GCA_028871235.1 Gammaproteobacteria bacterium | reverse complement strand
AGATGAAAAAGAGTTCCTGGCGAAGATGCAACCCGGCAAGTATGCGGGTGCAGGACCAATTTCGGTACTCATCTGGACTACCACGCCCTGGACATTACCGGCGAACCAGGCGGTGGCGCTGCGTCCTGGTTATACGGATTACGTTCTTTTGCAAATAAAAGGAAATGATGAACCAAGACGCATTCTGGTTGCAGCCGCCCTGCAGGGCGAGGTCGCGGACAAATGCAAGTTTTCTATAGAAGGAATTGCGGCCCGGGCAAGAGGCGTCGATCTGGCGGGCTTGAAGCTCCGCCATCCTTTCTACAACCGCGTCGTACCCATAGTGCTGGGCGAGCACGTGACGCTGGATGACGGTACCGGTGCGGTGCACACGGCACCCGGTCACGGCCAGGAGGATTTCGCACTGGGCATGGAATACACGCTGCCCATCGACAACCCCGTGGACAGCCGCGGCGTGTTCCTGCCGGGCACGGAACTGTTCGCCGGCGAGCAGGTATTCAAGGCCAACGACCATATCATCCGGGTGCTGGCCGAGCGCGGCATGCTGCTGCAGCATCAGTCGTACAAGCACAGCTATCCGCACTGCTGGCGGCACAAGACGCCGGTGATCTTCCGCGCCACGCCCCAATGGTTCATCGGCATGGCTCAGCGGGGGCTGCGCGGCAAAGCGCTGGAGGAGATCAGACACGTCAAGTGGACGCCCGGCTGGGGTGAGACCCGCATCGAAGGCATGGTGGCAAACCGGCCGGACTGGTGCATCTCGCGGCAGCGCACCTGGGGCGTACCCATCGCGCTGTTCGTGCACAAGCGCACCGGCGAACGGCATCCGCGCACCGGCGAGCTGCTGGAGGCCGTGGCGCAGCGTGTGGAGCAGCAGGGCGTCGAGGCCTGGTTCGATCTCGACGCGCAAGAACTGCTCGGCGCGGACGCGGCGCATTACGAGAAGGTGCCGGACATCCTCGACGTGTGGTTCGATTCCGGGGTGGTCCACTATTGTGTTGGAGAGCAGCGGCTCGATATCAATGCAGATGACCGGGCGGATCTCTACCTGGAAGGTTCCGATCAGCATCGCGGCTGGTTCCAGTCTTCGCTCCTGACCGCGGTCGCCATCCGCGACAAGGCGCCCTACAAAGGCGTGCTTACCCACGGCTTCACCGTGGACGAACAGGGCCGCAAGATGTCCAAGTCCCTGGGCAACGTGGTGTCGCCGCAGGCGGTGATGGGCAAGCTCGGCGCCGACGTGCTGCGCCTGTGGGTCGCGGCCACCGATTACAGCGGCGAACTGTCGGTGTCCGACAGGATCCTGGAGCACATGGCGGAAGCCTACCGCAAGATGCGCAATACCCTGCGTTACCTGCTGGCCAACCTTTATGATTTCGATCCGGCGGCGGACAGCGTGGCGCCGCAGGACATGCTGTCGCTGGATCAATGGCTGCTGGAACGCGGCCGGCGGCTGCAGCAGGAAGTGCGTTCCGCCTACGACAACTACGAGTTCCACCTCATCCATCAGAAGGTCTACCACTTCTGCGTGGTGGAGTTGAGCAGTTTCTACCTGGATGTCATCAAGGACCGGGAGTACACCACCCAGGCAGGCAGTCTGGCGCGGCGTTCCTGCCAGACCGCCATGTATCACGTGGCCGAGGCCATGGTGCGCTGGCTGGCGCCCATCCTGAGTTTCACCGCCGAGGAAGTGTGGCATTACCTGCCTGGTCAACACGATGTCTCGGTGTTCCTTGCCGGCTGGCACCGGTTTCCCCAGGGCCCGGCGGCGGAAATGTCCCTGTGGGACACGGTACTGAAGGTGCGGGAATCGGTGAAGAAGGAACTGGAGCGCTTGCGCGTCGCCGGCACCATCGGCTCCTCACTGGGGGCCGAAGTGGAGCTGTACTGCGAACCGGTGCTGGCCGCGGCGCTGAGCAGGCTCGGTGATGAACTGCGCTTCGCCATGATCACCTCCGCCGCACAGGTGCGGGCGGCCGACAGGCGGCCGGCGGATGCCGTTGCCACGGAGGATATGCCTGGCCTGTGGGTCGTGGCCCGGCCGTCGGTGCATGGTAAATGCGCGCGCTGCTGGCATTACCGTGAGGACGTGGGCAGGGACAGCCATCATCCCGGACTCTGCGGCCGCTGCATACAGAACGTAGCGGGGCAGGGCGAGACGCGGCGTTTTGCATGAGTAACGCGGGTGCTAAGCGGGTGGCGGACAGCGCACTGGCATGGCTGTGGCTGTCGGCCGTGGTCATACTGCTGGATCAGCTGAGCAAGCATGTCATCTCCAGCCATCTGGCGCTGTACCAATCTGTGCGCGTGCTGCCGTTCTTCAACCTGGTGCTGCTGCATAACACCGGCGCCGCCTGGAGTTTCCTCGCCGGCGCCTCCGGCTGGCAGCGCTGGTTCTTCGTGCTGCTGGCGCTGGCGGTAAGTATGGCCATCATCATCTGGCTCGCGCGCCTGCCGCGCACCGGCCAGCGCTGGACGGCGGCGGCCCTGGCGCTGGTGCTGGGCGGAGCGCTCGGCAATGTCATCGACCGGCTGTGGCACGGTTACGTCATCGATTTCATCCAGGTGTATTACCGGCACTGGTACTACCCGGCCTTCAACGTGGCGGATTCCTGCATCACCATCGGCGCCGTCATACTGGTGCTGGAAGGACTGTTCCATCGCCGCGCGACAGGCGCGCGCGGTGCCGATGGCGTAAACTAGCCCGGTCTTTCTGCGGTTCTTCTATGGAAATCCTGCTTGCCAATCCCCGCGGCTTCTGCGCGGGTGTGGATCGCGCCATCGAGATCGTGGAGCGCGCCATCGACATCCACGGCGCGCCCATCTACGTGCGGCACGAGGTGGTGCATAACCGCCATGTGGTGGAACGGCTGCGCGCCCTCGGTGCGGTGTTCGTGGATGAGCTGGATGAAGTGCCGGACGGCGCCATCGTGATCTTCAGCGCCCACGGCGTGTCGCGGGCGGTGCGCGATGAAGCCCAAAGCCGCGGCCTGCGGGTGTTCGACGCCACCTGCCCGCTGGTGACCAAGGTGCACATGGAGGTGAGCCGTTATGCCCGCGACGGCCTGGATGTGGTGCTCATCGGCCACCAGGGCCATCCGGAAGTGGAGGGCACCATGGGCCAGTTCGACAGCGGTTGCGGCGGCGCCATCCATCTGGTGCAGACACCGGCGGATGTGGATACGCTGCCGGTGCGTGATCCGCAGCGGGTGGCGTTCGTCACCCAGACTACGCTGTCGGTGGACGATACCACGCGCATCATCGATGCCTTGCGGCGCCGCTTTCCCGCCATCCAGGGACCCCGCAAGGACGATATCTGCTATGCCACCCAGAACCGTCGGGATGCGGTGAAGAATCTCGCTCGCCAGTGCCAGGTGCTGCTGGTGGTGGGCTCGCGCAACAGCTCCAACTCCAACCGCCTGCGGGAAATCGCCGAGGGCGAAGGCGCGACGGCGTATCTCATCGACGGTCCGCAAGACATCCACCGGGAGTGGTTCGCCGGCAAGCAACGCGTCAGCGTTACCGCCGGCGCCTCGGCGCCGGAGATCATCGTGCAGCAGGTGGTGGCGCGCCTCATGGAATGGGGCGGCCGGAGCGTGACCGAGTCCAGGGGCATTGCCGAGAACATGGTGTTCGCGCTGCCCAGGGAATTGCGCGGCGATGAGCCGCGCCGCGCCTGATTCAGGAACAATCCAGGCTGGTATCGGTGCCGGGTTGGTCGGAAAGCCGTATCCGGCCGGTGACGTTGATGATCAGCGCACGATCGTGTTTCCCGTCTTCCGAGCAGTACAGCAGGGTGCCGTTCACGCTGCGTTTCCCCATGGGATGAAAGGTGAAGGAATCACGGTTGCTGATGACCCGTACTGTGGGGGCCAGCGGCCCGTGCATGCGCAGTATTGGCTCTCCCGCGCCCACCTGCGGTGGACTGTGGTGGCCCAGGTTCTGGAAGATCAGCCAGCCCGCATTCCAGCTGGCGAGTGCATGGTTGCATTGTTTGCCGTCCGCGCTTTTGCACAGCGTCACATCGCTGTTGCGGGTGATGGCGGTGTGACGGGCATAATTGAGCGCCGCGGCCAGCTCATTGACCGTCGCCACCGCCCGCTGGGAGCGGATCAGGGTGGTGAAATTGGGGATGGCGATGCCCGCCAGTATGGCGGTGACCGCCAGCGTGATGAGCAGATCCAGAACCGTGAAACCACATTCCCTGTGCATGACAGTCCCTCCTGAAAACGTCCTGCAGGAGTCCCGTGCGTCGGCCGCGGGTCCCGGCGCGCATCCTGCGCCCCGTGACGGCTAGACTATTAACATTCACCCGCAGGAAGCAAGCGGCCGGGCCGGTTCCGCACCCCGCAGGACGGTCGGCGTGGACAGCGGCTGATTTGTGCGCATATACTGCGCAGCGCCCACACTTGGAATGAGTCCAAATGGCGGATTTGACCAACTTCCCGCTTACCGGCCAGGCATTGGCAGCGCATCTTGCTGCCCACGGCGTGACGCCCACCTCGCAGCGGCTGGAAATCGCCGAAGTCCTGTTCCGCAGACCCCAGCACCTGTCGGCCGAGCAGATCCTGGCGGCCGTCAACCGCCAGCAGCCGCTGGTATCGAAGGCCACGGTGTATAACACCCTCAAGCTGTTCTCGGAAAAGGGGCTGGTGCGGGAAGTGATCGCGGATCCGGCGCGGATATTCTACGATTCCACCGCCGGTTCCCATCATC
>JAGWNO010000144.1 GCA_028871235.1 Gammaproteobacteria bacterium | reverse complement strand
CCTACTTTTTTGCTGTATCGAATTTGATGTCCGTCAGCACCAGGCTAATGGTGGCCTTGCCAGGTTCGGTCTGGCGCATCTGCACCGGCAGGTAATCCAGTTTCGGCGCCAGCCAGAAAGTGGTGACGCGGTTTTTGCTGTCGTCATGGCGCGTTATCTCCACGGTGTCGTATTTGCCCGCCGGGGTGTTCACGCTGGCGTTGCCGGTGCGCATGAAACGATACGTCTGTACTTTATCGTGATCCAGAACCGAGTAGTCATTTTCCGGCTTGCCCTGCAAGGCGTCCAGCGACATGGCAAGCTGGGCCAGCAGGCGGTCGCCGGTGCCGGCGGTCAGCGGCATTGTCTGGTGGCTGGCGCCCTCACTGCTGTAGGCGAGGCCCTTGGTCCAGTCAAAGCGGATCTGCTCCAGTTTGTCGCGGTCATCGCTCCTGTGTTGGTAGCTGTAGTGCAGGGATTGCAGGTGATCACCCGCCAGCGTGAAGCGGCTGGTCTCGGTCACCACGTCGTCGAAGAACAGCGCCATCAGCCCCGTGGGTTTGGTCACTGACCGGTAGGTGTAGCTGCCGTCGCCGTTGTGCGTGAGACTGAAACGCGCGGTGCCGACGCTCAGGCTGCCCCGACCCGCGGAATACGTGGCATGGTAAAGCGGTATGACGGGAGCTGCCGCCTGCGCCGCTTCCAGTGCGCCGCACAGCAGCAGGCCGCACAACAGTCGCGGCAATGATTTCAGGCTCATGACGTTGTCTCGTCCCAGTCCATGATCACGGGCGAACGCCGCCGTGCGCCGTCGAACACCACGCTTTCATCCGCAAGCCGGACGCGACCCTCCGCAATCCAGCGGATCACCTGAGGGTAGAGCCGGTGCTCGCACGCCTGCACCCGTGCGGTGAGGCTGCGTTCGGTGTCGTCCATCCGCACCGGCACCTTCGACTGGGCGATCACCGGGCCGCCGTCCAGTTCGCGGGTGACGAATTGCACGCTGCTGCCGGGTTCACGCTCGCCCGCCGCCAGCACGCGGCGGTGGGTGCGCAGGCCCCGGTATTTCGGCAGCAGCGCGGGATGGATATTCACCATCCGGCCGCGGTAGTGCTGCACGAAGGCATCGTTCAGGATGCGCATGAAACCCGCCAATACCACCAGCCCGGGCGCGTGGCTGTCGATGAGCAACGCCAGCACGCGGTCATAACTCGCCCGGTCGGGATAGTCCTGCGGCTGCAGCACGTGGGTGGTGATGCCCGCGGCGGCGGCACGTTGCAATGCCGGTGCGGTGCCGCGATCACTGATGACCGCTTCCACCGTCGCAGGCAATGAACCCTGTGCGCAGGCCTCGAGGATGGCCTGCAGGTTGGTGCCCGCCCCCGAGACGAGCACCACCAGCGGCAGATTTCGCTGCGTGGTATTAAGTGATGACATCAGCGCAGGGCGACGCCTTCCGGGCCGCGTTCCACCTGTCCCACCCGCCAGGCCTGTTCACCGGCGCGGTTGAGCAGTTCCAGGGTGCGCGCGGCGTCGGCGGGTGCCACGCACACCACCATGCCCAGACCCATGTTGAAGGTGCGGTACATCTCCTGGTCGGCGATGGCGCCCTGCTGCTGCAGCCAGGCGAACACCGGCGGACGCGGCCAGGCGGCGGAATCGAGCCGCACGCCGAGCCCTTCTGGGATTACGCGCGGGATGTTCTCCAGCAGACCGCCGCCGGTGATGTGCGCGAGCGCATGCAGCGGGACTTGCTCCATGAGCTGCAATAAGGGTTTTACGTAAATGCGTGTCGGTTCCAGCAGATGGTCAATCAGGGCACGGCCCGAGACCTGCTGCTGGAAGGCGGCGCCGCTCACCGCCAGCACCTTGCGTATCAATGCATAACCGTTGGAGTGCGGACCCGAGGAGGCGAGGCCGATGATCACATCGCCGGCGGCGACCAGACTGCCGTCGATTATCTTTTCCTTCTCCACCACGCCGACCGCGAAGCCGGCGAGATCGTAGTCCTGGCCGGAATACATGCCCGGCAATTCCGCGGTTTCACCGCCTACCAGCGCGCAGCCGGCCAGTTCGCAGCCGCGGGCGATGCCGGTGACCACCGTTGCCGCCGTGTCCACGTCGAGTCTGCCGGCGGCATAGTAATCCAGGAAGAACAACGGCTCGGCACCCTGTACCACCACGTCGTTCACACACATGGCCACCAGGTCGATGCCGATGCTGTCGTGACGGTGGCTGTCGACGGCAAGCTTGAGCTTGGTGCCCACACCGTCGGTGCCTGATACCAATACCGGATGCCGGTAACGGGCCGGGATCTCCACCAGCGCGCCGAAGCCGCCGATGCCGCCCAGCACTTCGGGACGCCGGGTGCGCAGCGCCGCCGGCTTGATGCGCTCCACCAGCGCATCGCCCGCGTCGATATCCACGCCGGCATCGCGGTAAGTGAGGGGTTTTTTCGCGCTCATCGCTGTTCCCGGAGGCTGTTTTTTACTACGGATTCAGACAGGTCACTCGCCGGGCGGTGCCTTGAACCGGTATATTCTACACGCCCGGCCGCGGGCCATCGCCGCCGGACGGCATTTTCAGGATTTATGGAGAACTCGTGAATACAGCGCGCGTATGGGGATGCGGTTTGCTCGCTGGCTTGCTGCTGTCTGCGAATTTTGCGGCGCACGCCGCGGTGGTCACGGGTCTTTATGAGGCCAGCGTCCCGGTCGCCGACCAATCGCAGGTTGCGCGGCGTGTGGCATTGCAGCAAGCGCTGGCGGCGGTGCTGGTGAAGATCACCGGAGAACGCACCGCCGGCGGGGTACCGGCACTCGCCAACCTCATCCAGGATCCGAACCAGTTCCTGCAGCAGTACCGCTATGAGCAACCGCCCGGCAGCGGCACTTCTTCCACCGTCACTTACTACGACCTGACGCGCACCGGCGTACTCGCCATCGCGCCCACCGGTCTGCTGCTATCGGCGAAATTTGACCCGGAAGTAGTGAATCACGCGGTGCGTGCCGCCGGTGAGCCGCTGTGGGGACAGGAGCGTCCGGCAACTCTCGTATGGCTTGCCATCCAGAATGGCGCCGCCCGCAGTGTGCTGGCGTCCGGCGGCAGTCCTGCGATCATGCAGGCCATGACCGATGCCGCCAGTCAGCGCGGAGTGCCGTTGATCTTTCCGCTCATGGACCTGCGCGACCAGCAGCTCATCGGCTTTCCCGATATCTGGAGCGACGACAGCCCGCGTATACAGCAGGCGTCGCAACGCTATCAGCCGGATGCGATCCTGGTGGGCAGTTTCTATGCAGTGACTCCGGGACAATATGCGGCACGCTGGCAGCTCATCATCGGCAGCGAAGTGCAGGCTTGGGATACCCCGCCCGGTGATCTCGCCACGGTGGCCGCCGACGGTATCCAGACCACGGCGGATCATTACGCCGGAGACTTCGCCATCGCCGCCAATGCCGCCGGTCTGAACAATGTTGAGGTGGTGGTGGACGGCGTCAGCAGTGTGGTTGCCTATGCGAAAGTGCTGGCATACCTGAACGAGCTCACCCCGGTGAAGGCTTTGCAGGTAACCCGCGTGGAAAACGGCTCGGTGTATTTCAGCGTGGACGCGCGTGGAGATTTGAATAACCTGCGGCAGGCCATCATTTTGGGCGACCTGCTCAAACCGCTCGCATCCGCGCCAATTATCCCGGGCCCAGGGACGGCTCCCGCTCCGGCAGCAGTGACTGCGCCGCTGCGGTTCCGCTATGTGCCGTGAACGGACGCCAGCTGCCGAATGCCATCAGCCTGCTGCGCATCATCCTGGTGGCGCCGGTCGTCTGGAGCATACTGCGGCATGATGACCTCGCCGCGTTGACGCTTATCAGTATCGCGGGCGTGAGTGATGCCATGGATGGATTGCTGGCCAAACGCTTCGGCTGGGTGACGCATCTGGGGACGATACTGGATCCGCTTGCCGATAAGGTTTTCATGGCAGGCAGTTTCCTGGCGGCGGTGTGGGTTGGACTGATACCGCCGTGGCTTACGGCACTGGTGATCACGCGCGACGCGGTGATCATCGCAGGTGCGCTCGTATATCAATGGCGGGTAGGTGTGTTCCGACCGCAGCCGAGCGTGCTCAGCAAGGTGAATACCTTCCTGCAGATATCGCTGGTGCTGACAGTGGTAATGGGACATTACACGGCGCTGGTGCCGCCGAGCGCGGTGATGGCGCTGATGACGGCGGTGGCCCTGACCACATTGACGAGCGGCGTGGACTATATGATCCACTGGGGCCGGCGCATCGCGCATGCACCGGTGCAGGAGGCTACATGACAACCATGGAGAAGACCGGGATGCTGATCACGCTGCTGCTGGCAGTGACGCTCATCTATTTCCTGGGTCCCATACTCACGCCGTTTTTCGCGGCTTTCATTCTCGCCTACCTGGGGAACCCGGCGGTGGATCGCCTGCAGCGCTGGAAAATGCCGCGCAGTCTCGCGGTGATGGCGGTATTCCTGTTGATGTTGCTGCTGCTGGTGTTGATCCTGCTGCTGGTGGTGCCGATGGTGATCCGGGAGATCGCGGCACTGCTGGCCCAGGCTCCGCAGGTGAAGACCTGGTTCGACACCCAGGCGGCGCCTTGGATAGCCGCGCACCTCCACATCGACCTGCAGCGGCTGGCGCCGGCGGATCTGGCGGCGTTCGTATCGAGCAATTTCACATCGGCCGGCAAGCTCGCCAGCGGCACGCTGCTTACCCTGTCACGCTCCGGCGGCATGGTATTCGCATTTTTCCT
>JAGWNO010000143.1 GCA_028871235.1 Gammaproteobacteria bacterium | reverse complement strand
CGGCGTTCGGCGCGGCGGCAGACGGTACGGGCCAAGTGACACAGCGCTGCAGCGCGGCTGCCGCCCGGCAGAATGAATTCCTTGAGCGGCGGTAAAGATTCGTTGAATTTGTCGAGTGTAGTTTCCAAGCGTTGTACGTGATCCGCAGCGATGGCCGTATACCCCGGCAGGCAGAATTCGCTGCCCAGATCGAAGAGTTCGTGCTGAATGGGTTGCAATACAGTCGCCACGTCTTTCGGCAGCGGTTCCGACAACAACAGACCCAGCACACTGTTCAATTCATCCAGCGTGCCATAGGCTTCCACGCGTGGATCATCTTTCGGCACACGTGTGCCGTCGGCGAGTCCGGTGGTGCCGTCATCACCGGTGCGGGTATAGATTTTGCTGAGGCGGTTGCCCATGGCTGAACTCGATGGGATGCAGGATACGGATTGTATCCTCGCGCGATACTGAATGTATCAGGCCGATCTGCGTCCCTGCTTTATTCCGCGCCGTCCCACGGCGCGGGCGACTTTTGTCTTGTCAAAAGTCGCCAAAACCGTCTCCCCGGAGCGCGGGGCGCCAGGACGGCGCCTACCCTGCGCTTCTCGCTCGCTGCGGGATCGCGCTCACGGCACGTCCCTGTGCCTTCGCGCGAACTCGTCATCCCTGACTCGTCCCTGCGGGTCGGCCTTGCTCGCTGCGATGCTCGGCTCGCGCTACGGGTGGGAAGAGTAGTAGGCAGAGGTCGTGTTCTTCAACCTCCTTGGATGCCGGCGAGTACCGGAGCGAGCAAAGAAAAGAGGCCCGTGCGCGTGGCGGAACGCGCCCTCTTGATTAAACGCTGCTGGGAAGCGGTGCTTTACTAGGACAAGAAGTCAAAATCAAATTACGGGTGCCTCTAAAATTCCGTCCCTGGAATTTTTAGAGTCGAAAAGCCAAACATGAATTTTGGCTTTTCTCGATTTTTCAATGACTTAAGTGATTGAAAAATGGCTGTGCGTCCCTGCACCACAAAGATGCTTGGCCATGTCAGAAATAATTTGTGAGGAAAAATTATAATTAGGTTTGGAAATTATTTCTGACAGTTGGGGCAGTAATACGTCGAGCGTTGCCCAGTGACCTTCGCCGCCACGGTGCCGCCGCAACGCTCGCAGGCTTTGCCGGCGCGACCGTAGACCCGCAGGTGCTGCCGGAAATAGCCGGGTTCACCGTCGGCGCGGCTGAAATCCCGGAGCGTAGTGCCGCCGGCATTGATGGCGGCGTTGAGTACTTTGCGGATGACTTTCGCGAGTACGCCGTAACGTTCGCGCGAAACACGTCCCGCGGCGCGTTGCGGGTGAATACGCGCCAGAAACAGTGCTTCGCTGGCGTAGATGTTGCCTACACCCGCTACGATGTGACTGTTCATGATGAAATTCTTGATAGGCGCTTTCCGTTTGCGGGATTTGCCGAACAGGTAATCGCCGTCAAAATCGTCGCCCAGCGGTTCCGGACCCAGAGACCGCAGCAGCTTATGCCGGCCGGGATCACCTGTGGTCCAGAGAAGCGTGCCAAACCGGCGCGGGTCGCGCAGCCGCAGCGCGCGGCCGCTGTCCAATACAATGTCCAGGTGATCGTGTTTTCCCGCCGGCGTGTCCGCCGGCAGCACCCGCAAGCTGCCGGACATGCCGAGATGCAGGATGGCGGTGCCGGCGGCGGTATGCAGCAACAGATATTTCCCGCGGCGCGTCAGGGAGTCTATGCGCTGACCCGGCAGGGTTTCGATCAGGGTGCGCGGCACCGGCCAGCGCAGGCGCTTGTCACGCACAACAAGAGCGCTGACAGTACGGCTGAGAAGATGCGGCTCAATCCCGCGGCGCGCGGTTTCCACTTCCGGCAGTTCGGGCATGGGCGCCGTCCTTAATCTGTCATTGTCGGCCGATTGCCGGGTGTGCTCAATACGACGGGTTTTACCGGGGCAGCGGCAGCGGCTTTCCTGGGTGTTTGCAGCTCCAGCAGTGCGCCACGCTGGGTACTTTCCAGATTGTACTGCAGGCCGAGATCGGGACGTGCGAGTACCAGGAAATCCGGATCCTTGAGGATTACGAAACGCAATGGCGCGGATTGCCCCTGGACCTGTATGGCCACTTCGCCCTGCGGTTTGCCCTTGCCGAGTTCAGCCACGCTGAGTGCCCGGGCGTCGCTCCAGTTATCCACCAGTTGCTGTATTGCATCCGCGGAGACCGCTGGGTCCGCGGGGGTCAGCTGCCATTTGCCGTTCTTGAGCGACAGGGTCGCATGCGGCAGTTGCAGGGCATCGATGCGCCCGCCCGCCGGCAGCAACCGCTTATCCACCCACCACATGGGATCGTGGTTGAGCCGGTAGTACAACAGCCCGCTGCTCAATCGCACGCTAGAGCCGCTTATTACATAGCGGTAATTGTTGATCGGTTCGGTGTCACCGAAATCCAATTCCATGCCGTTGAGCCAGAGGCGTGCATGCGCCGGGGCGAGGCCGTATTTGCCGAGATCCGCGTCCTTGACCGGGAAGCCGGCGTCCGCATGCTCATTGATGTCCGACAGTAATGCCTGCACCAGGTACTGATCCGCCGCGATTTTCAGCGGCGCAGTCATTTGCCAATGATCGCCGGCTCGCACCAGTTCCACGAGACCCTCGTTGGGGCGGACTATCTTGATGCTTGTGACGTCAGTCGCCTTGATGGAGGTAAGCGGGACGGCGGGCGCGGGTTTCTTGACGCCCGGTTTGAAATACGCGAGCGTCGCCAGCACCGCGATGACGGCGACCAGTACCAGATTGAGCAGCAGGCGCCGTCCCATGGCTGTTTCAGGTGCGCCGCCGCCGCGTCCAGATAAGCAGGCCGCAGGCGAGGAGCAGCAGCGGCAGGGCAAACAGGAAACCGATACTGATGACGGTTTCTGCGGTGCGCGACAGCGACAGCGTCAGGTCCGGCGCCGGGCGCGGGTTGATGTCGATGAAGCGGTCATCATGGGATAGCCAGTTGATGATATTGAGGCCAAGGCCCAGGTTGCCGCCGTTGTTGAGGTAGGCGTTAGCCAGGAAGTCGCCATCACCGGTGACCACCACGCGCTGCTCGGTGTTTTTCTGTGCCGAACGGCTGGCATTGTCGCCGCTCTCCATCACTGGTGCTTTCGCCTCACGGGTGAGATTCACGCCGATGATGAGCGGGCCCGGCTTGTCGCCGTGTTCCGGCTCGAAATTGACATGGCCTTGCAGCTTGCCGGTTTCAAGCCAGCTGCGGGGCAGGGTTTCCAGGAAATCACCTATCTGCCAGCCGCTGTTCGCGGCGCTGGTGATGGCGGTAGCACCGGCAAACACGCTGGCGGTGCTGAAGTCACGGGTTATGGCATCGTCGGGTGGGTACTTCGCCACCAGGATTATGGTCGGGTTGGTGATACCGAAGAGCTGCGATTCCGGATCCACGATGGTGCCTTTACCGAAGGCCACACCCAGATCCTGCGCCAGCGGTTCCAGACCATAGAGTGGACCCGGATCACCGAGCCACAAAAGATTGCCGCCGCGCTGCACGTAAGCGCGAATGATGTGCACGGCGCCGGGTAAAAGATTGGCCTGGGGTCCGGCGATCACCAGTACTGAGGTGTTGGTGGGAATGCTGGGGTTGGCTGCCAGGTTAAGCGTCTCGATCTTGAAGCCTTTCTGCGTGAGCTGGGCGCCGAAATCACCCAGGTCGAAATTATGCCGTCCGTGGGGGTCACGCTCACCATCGCCGCTGAGGAACACCACGTAGCGGTCCGCTGAGCGGGCGATGCGTTCGATGGCATTACTCACATTTGTCTCGTCCAGCTGGGTGAGCTTCTCGCTGCGGCCGCCGTATCTGAGCAGCAGTTCACCGTTCGCGGTGATGCCCTGGGCGCGGGTCTCCTGCGGATTGGTGTCGGGATTAACGAAATTCAGGGTAGTGTCCTTCTTCACCGCCTGATATTTACCCACAAAGCGGCGGATGACATCGCGCAGCGCCGGTTGATCACGGGCGAAGGCGGTGAAATTCAAGGGATCCTTGAGGGTGTTCAAGAGCCGCACGCTCGCCGGCGACAGCGAATTGCGCTGGCCATAGGTCCAATCAGCCCTATACACATACCGGGTGCTGAGCCAGGCAAGCAGGCCGATGACCACCAGGAACAGAATCACGAAGCTCCAGTTCTGGAAGCGCAGCTGCAGGCGGGATTTGCGGGTGACGCGCATACTTTTGGCAAAGCTCCGTGAAAGTTAGTGCTGCAGACGGTAGGTGTCCAGGCGGCGAATGCTGAATACCAGGAAGGCGACGATGAACAACAGGTAATACGCCACGTCAACGGTATTGAATGAGCCACGCAGCAGCGAACCGTAATGATCCAGCAGCGACAGGTAGTGAAATACCGGGCTGAAACGATCATCGCCGCTGCCTGTCCAGCTGATGATCCACAGGAGCAGCAGCAGGCCGAAGCTGGAGACCGCCGCAATCACCGGCTGTTTGGTGAGCGTGGACATGAACAGGCCGGCGGCGGCAAAGGCGCCGAGCAGTAGGCTCAGTCCGAGGACGCCGGCAGACAGTTTGCCGAAATCAAGGTGTGTACCCACCGTGAGTGATAGCGGCATGAGTGTGAGAAGTCCCAACATGATCAGCAGGAAGCTCAACAGACCTAGATATTTGCCCAGCACAATCTCAGTCATGCTCAGCGGTGCCGACATGAGCAGAGTCAAGGTGCCGCTGCGGCGTTCCTCGCTCACCAGCCGCATGCTCATGATGGGTACCACCATGAGCAGGATCACACTGACTGCATTGAGCATCGGTGCTGCCACAGCATCCACTACACCAGGTGCGTTGGACATGCCGGCAAGCGTGGGCGCGA
>JAGWNO010000142.1 GCA_028871235.1 Gammaproteobacteria bacterium | reverse complement strand
AATATTCCCTTAAGAGTGTTTGATTTGTCGCGTTCCGGCGACTTCATGCGCATCGTACTCGGCGCCACAGATGTCGGCACGCTGGTAGATAATGGAGACCCACCATGATCGATGATGTGAAGAAGAGTGCTACGACGCGGATGCACAAGAGCGCGGATGTCCTCAAGGAAACACTTGCAAAGCTGCGTACTGGCCGCGCTCATCCGAGTCTGCTTGATCACCTGCGTGTTTCCTATTACGGATCCGAAGTACCGCTCAACCAGGTGGCCAATGTGACCGTGGCGGATGGCCGCACCCTCACTATAACGCCCTGGGAGAAGCAGATGGTGCCAGTGATCGAGAAGGCCATCATGAGTTCCGATCTTGGCCTGATGCCAGCCACCGCTGGCAGCATTATCCGCGTCCCCATGCCGGCACTCACCGAGGAGCGGCGCCGCGAGATTATAAAGGTGGCCCGTCAGGAGGCCGAAGCCGCGCGGGTGGCGGTGCGCGGCGTGCGCCGTGACGCCAATACGGAACTCAAGACCCTGCTCAAGGACAAAAAGATCACCGAGGACCAGGAACGCCGCGCCCAGGATGAGATCCAGAAACTCACCGACAAGTCGATTGCCGATATTGACAAGATTCTGGCAGGGAAGGAAGCGGAGCTTTTGGAAGTCTGACAGCCGGCAGAGCGCGACTTCCGGCCTGCCGCCGCGCGAGCAGGATATTTGGCAGGGGATGTGAGAGCATGAATATGAGCAAGCCTGCCGTCCTGCCCCAACATATCGCCATCATCATGGACGGCAATGGCCGCTGGGCCAGGCGCCGTCTGCTGCCGCGCTATGCCGGCCATCGCGCCGGCCTCAGCGCCGCGCGCGCCACCATCGAAAGCTGTGTACGTCACGGAGTCCCCGTCCTCACCCTGTTTGCCTTCAGCAGCGAAAACTGGCAGCGGCCACAGACGGAGGTGGGCAGCCTGATGGAGTTATTCCTGGGCGCACTCGAAACCGAAGTGCAGAATCTCAACGCCAATCATATTCGCATCCGTTTTATCGGCGCCCTGGATGGCTTTGCCGCCGCCTTGCAGGAAGGCATGCGACGCGCGCAGCAACTGACCCGGGAGAATACCCGGCTTACGCTGAATATCGCCGTGGGTTACGGCGGCCGCTGGGACATGCTGCAGGCCGTGCGCAGACTGGCTGCGGACGTGGCCGCCGGCAGAATCAGCACGCCCGATATTGACGAAGTTCATTTCAGTAACGCGCTGGCGCTGGCGCCGGTGCCGGATCCGGACCTGTTCATCCGCACCGGCGGCGAGCGCCGCATCAGCAATTTTCTGCTGTGGAACCTGGCATATACGGAGCTGTATTTCACCGACACCCTGTGGCCGGATTTCGCTGACCAGGAGCTGGACGCCGCCATCCGCTGGTTCGCCGGCCGGCAGCGGCGCTTCGGTCTTACGCCGGAACAGCGGGGCGGCACGCATGTTTAAGCAACGCCTGCTCACCGCCGTGGTGTTGCTGCCTGGGGTAATAGCACTGGTGCTTTATGCACCCAGCATGCTGTTGGCGCTGGTATTTAGCGCTGTAGTGCTGCTTGGCGCCTACGAGTGGGCGTTGCTGGCAGGCTACCTTCAGCGGGGCGCACGCTTGCGGTACTGCGGCGTCACCCTGCTGCTGTGCACCCTCCTGTACATAGCTGGATGGCGCGGTTCCTGGACACTGTTATTGACCGCTATGATGGTGGTCGCCCTGGGCTGGTGGCTGCTGGTGCCGGGCTGGCTGGTTTGGCGGATCACATTTCCGCGTAGCCTCAAGGCCGTGTGCGGCTGGCTGACGCTGATTCCGGCCCTGTTCGCGGTGGTGGCGCTGCAGGCTTTCCGGCCCGGGGTGTTGTTATGGCTGCTGGCGCTCGTCTGGGCGGCGGATATTGGTGCGTATATCGCCGGACATGCCTTCGGCCGCCACAAGCTGGCGCCACTGGTCAGCCCCGGCAAGACCTGGGAAGGCGTTATCGGCGGCACCCTCGCCTTGCTGGTGGCGGCCTATGCAGGCATGTGGCTGGTACTGCCGCAAGCGGGACCGCGTCTTATCCTTATATGTATGCTGACGGGATGGCTATCCATCCTTGGGGATCTGAGCGAGAGCCTGTTCAAACGCCAGGCGAACCGCAAGGACAGCGGCACCCTGTTTCCCGGCCACGGCGGCGTGCTGGACCGCATCGACAGCTTGACGGCGGCGGCGCCGGTGTTCTGGCTGGGGCTCTCACTCATGGGATGGTTACGATGAAAGGCGTCACCGTACTGGGCGCCACCGGCAGCATCGGCGTGAGCACACTGGCGGTGCTGGGGCAGCATCGCGACCGCTTCCGCGTAGTCGCGCTCACGGCGCGGGCGGATTTCGATGCGCTATTCCGGCAATGTCTGGAACACCGGCCGCATTTCGCGGTGCTGGTGGAGGAGGCGGCCGCCAGGCGGCTTGCGGAACTGGTGCACGCCAGCGGCCTCACCATCCAGGTCCTGAGCGGCCGGCAGGCGCTGGAAGAAGTGGTGCGGTTACCGGAATGCGATTACGTCATGGCTGCGGTGGTGGGCGCCGCCGGGCTGCTGCCAACGCTGGCCGCAGTGCGTGCCGGCAAGCGCGTGTTACTGGCCAACAAGGAATCGCTGGTGATGGCAGGGCGGTTGTTCATAGATGAAGTGCGGCGCTATGGCGCCGAACTTATACCCATCGACAGCGAGCATAACGCGGTGTTTCAGTGCATGCCGGCGGGCGGCGGCAGCGGCAATGCGCCGCAAGGCGTGCGTAGAATCCTGCTCACTGCCTCCGGCGGACCCTTCCGCGGCTGGCCGCAGGAGAAGTTGCGTACGGTGACGCCGGCGCAAGCCTGCGCCCATCCCAACTGGATCATGGGACGCAAGATTTCCGTGGATTCCGCCACCATGATGAACAAGGGGCTGGAAGTGATCGAAGCGCGCTGGCTGTTCGGCACCACGCCGGAGCGCATCCAGGTGGTGGTGCATCCGCAGAGCATCGTGCATTCGCTGGTGGAATATGCGGATGGTTCCGTGCTGGCACAACTCGGTAACCCCGACATGCGCACCCCCATCGCCTGCGGTCTTGGCTGGCCGGAGCGGCTGGATGCAGGCGTGGAGCCACTTGATCTTTTCAGCATCGGCAGACTGGAGTTCGAAGTCCCCGACATGCAGAGTTTCCCCTGCCTGTCGCTGGCCATGGCGGCTGCGCGTGCCGGCGGCAATGCGCCCATAATCCTGAATGCCGCCAATGAAGTGGCGGTGCAGGCATTCCTGGAGGAGCGCCTGCCGTTCATCGCTATCGCCGAGGTCGTGGACCACGTATTGCAGTCCGTCGCTTCGCTGGAGATCGATTCCATCGAAGCGGTGCTTGAATGCGACCGGCTGGCGCGCATGGCGGCAGCACAGGCAACTGCGGCTGCGGCGGGCCGGGCCGCATGAGCATCATCATCAGCATCCTCGCCTTCATTGTTGCGATCGGGGTACTGGTTACCGTGCATGAGTTTGGCCACTTCATCGTGGCCCGGCGTTTGGGCATCAGGGTGCTGCGTTTTTCCATCGGTTTTGGCAGGACGCTGTTCAGCTGGCGGCGTCGCGCTGCGGACACGGAATACATCATCGCTGCATTGCCGCTCGGAGGCTACGTGAAGATGCTGGACGAGCGTGAGGGTGAAGTGGCGCCGGAGGAGCGGCACCTGGCCTTCAACCTTCAACCCCTGTGGAAACGCCTGCTGGTGGTGCTGGCCGGGCCGGCCTTCAATCTGGTGTTTGCGGTGCTGGCCTACTGGGTGATTTTCATGCTGGGCATACCCGGTATCCGGCCGCTGGTGGGGGCGGTGCCGCCCGGATCGCCGGCAGCCGTGGCCGGCTTCATCAGAGAGGACCAGATCCTGGCCGTCAACGGCAGCGAGACCGCCACCTGGGACACGGTGCTGCTGCGCCTGTTTGCCGGAGTCATGCAAGGCGGGCCGGTGGCGGTGGAGGTCAGGGGCGCGGACGGCCAGCGTCGTGAACTCATGCTGCCCATCAAGGACCCCCGCGCACTTACCGAACCGGGCAAGCTGCTTCCGGGCCTGGGGCTGAGCCAGTGGCAGCCCGAAGCACCACCGGTGATAGGCCAGTTGTCAGCGGACGGTACTGCCAAAAAAGCCGGGCTTGAAACCGGTGATGCCATCCTCAAGGTCAGCGATATCCCTATCCGCAGCCCCGCGCAGCTGGTACAGATACTCCAGGCTTCTGCGGGCAAGACGCTCGCCGTCACGGTGCAGCGGGACGGGCACAGCCTATCCCTGTCACTGCCGGTGGGCAGGTACCGGTCCGAGGATGGCCATGTGGTGGGGCATATCGGCGCCCAGGTGGGTTATTCGCAAGCAGTACGGGAGCGTTTGCAGGCAGAACAACGGTATAATCCGGCGGCTGCCTTGGGGCATGCGCTGACGCGTACCGGCAGCCTCATCTGGCTCACGCTCGATGCCGCCTGGAACATGGTGCTTGGCAACGTGTCATGGCGTAACCTCAGCGGCCCGATAGATATCGCGCAGTACGCTGGCTATACCGCGCAAAGCGGCCTGGTGCCGTTTCTGGCGTTCCTCGCCATAGTGAGTATTAGCCTCGGAGTGTTGAACCTGCTGCCAATCCCGGTGCTGGACGGCGGTCATGTGCTGTATTTCGCCGTGGAGGCGCTAAAGGGTTCACCGCTGTCTGCGCAGGCCGAGATGATGGGGCAGCGTGTCGGCATCACGCTGCTGCTGGTATTGATGTGCTTTGCCGTTTACAACGACCTGATGCGGATTTTCGGCTAAGGAGGACTGCACTTGGGATTATTCAAAGGCGCCGGGGTATTCCTGGTCACCATGATGCTCCTCGTGCTGGT
>JAGWNO010000141.1 GCA_028871235.1 Gammaproteobacteria bacterium | reverse complement strand
TCCAGGTGGCGTGCGCGGGTACGGCCTCTGCCACCGCCAGCGCTGCGGCAGCCAGCGTGCTCGGCATCGGCACCGCACGACTGTAGCCGTGGCCTGGCAGATCCACGCAGGTGATGCGGTAATGCTGCACCAGCGCCGGCAGCAGCGTATCCCAGATGCCGCCGTGTACCCCCCAGCCGTGCACCAGCACCAGGTCTGGACCGCGGCCCACGGTTTGCGTGTAAATCGCCATCAGCTGCCTTGCATGGCAAACGCCAGCGCATCCAGCAATTGGTCCACCTGGATCTCGCTGTGGCCTGCAGTGAGAGTAATGCGCAGCCGCGCCGTTCCGGCCGGCACCGTGGGTGGACGGATGGCGACGGCCAGCACGCCCCGCTGGCGCAGTTTTTCCGATACCGTGAGCGCTTTCTGCGTTTCGCCCAGCAACAGCGGCTGGATAGGCGTCATGGATTCCAGCAGCGGCAGACCAAGTTGGGTCGCGCCCGCGCGGAAACGCCGGATCAATGCCTGCAGATGCTGGCGCCGCCAACTATCCGCCTGCGCCAGCCGCAGGGCGGCGCGCGCGGCTTCGGCAAGAGCGGCCGGCGGCGCGGTCGTATATATATAGGTGCGGGCGCGCTGGATGAGCGTCTCGATAAGCGCTTCACTGCCGGCCACGAAGGCGCCAAAGGCGCCAAAGGCCTTGCCCAATGTGCCCATGAGCACCGGCACTTGCGCCAACTCCAGATTGAAATGCTCCAGGCTGCCGCGGCCCGAGGCTCCCAGCACGCCGAGGCCATGGGCATCATCCACCATGAGAATTGCTCCGGCCGTTTGCGCCGCCATGGCAAGCTGCGGCAGCGGCGCCAGGTCGCCGTCCATGCTGAACACGCCGTCGCTGAGCACCAATTTGCGGCGCGCCGGACGCGTCAATTGCAGCGCCAACGCGTACGCATCTGCATGGGCATAGCGTCTGCAGCGCGCACCACATAGCAGCCCTGCATCCAGCAACGAGGCGTGATTGAGGCGATCCTGCAACGCCAAATCACCGCGTCCCAGCAACGCGACAGCGATACCGAGATTGGCGAGATAGCCGGAGGAAAACAGCAGCGCGCGCGGCCGGGCGGTGAACGCCGCCAATTCCTCCTCAAGCGCGTGGTGGGCGCGACTGTGGCCGGTGACCAGATGGGCGGCACCGCTGCCCACGCCGTAGTCCGCCACCCCACGGTGCACCGCGTCCGCCAGTTGCGGATGCGCGGCCAGGCCCAGGTAATCATTGCTGGAAAAGTTCAGGCAACGATTGCCATCCACGACTATCACGGCGCCTTGCGGGGTTTGTGTTATACGCCGAAGTCGGTACAGCGCCCTGTTCTTCAGAGTCTCCAGTTCGTCGCCTAAAGCCCTGTCAAGTCGCTGCGCGGCGTCCATGTTCCTGCGCATGGCTGCCCATGTGGCCCCGGTGCGGCTCACTGGGGTACGGTTCCGCGTGGATGCCGAGGCGCGCGAACAGCCTGCGGTCGGCATCCTGTTGCGGATTTTCCGTGGTCAGCAGTTTCTCGCCGTAGAAAATGGAATTGGCGCCGGCAAAGAACGCCAGCGCCTGCATCTCGTCGCTCATCTCGCTGCGTCCCGCCGACAGGCGTACATGTGATTTCGGCATGAGGATACGCGCGGTGGCGATGACACGGATGAATTCGAAGGGATCCACAGCGTCGCGACCGGACAGCGGCGTGCCCGCCACCTGCACCAGTTGGTTGATGGGAACGCTCTCCGGATGCTGCGGCAGTGTGGCGAGGGTATGCAACATGGCAGCACGATCCTGCAGCCCCTCACCCATGCCGATGATGCCGCCACAGCACACATGCATACCTGCCGCTCGTACGTGCTGCAGCGTATCGAGCCGATCCTGGAAACGGCGCGTGGAAATGATCTCGCCGTAGTATTCCTCAGAAGTGTCGATGTTGTGGTTGTAGTAATCCAGCCCCGCCGCAGCAAGCTTGTGTGCCTGTTCGGCCGTGAGCATACCGAGGGTGGCGCAGGTCTGCATACCGAGGGCGCGCACGGCGTGAATCATTTCGATGACACGGTCCAGGTCCTTGTCTTTGGGGCTACGGTAGGCGGCGCCCATGCAGAAGCGCGTGGCGCCGGCGTCCCGTGCCAGTTGCGCCCGTGCGGCCACCTCCTCCACCTCCATGAGCTTCTCGGCCTTGAGGCCGGTAGAGTAGCGGGCGCTCTGCGGACAGTACTTGCAGTCCTCCGGACAGGCCCCGGTCTTTATGGACAAGAGCGTCGACACCTGCACTGCATTGGCATCGAAGTGCCGGCGATGCAATGCATGCGCGCGGAACAGCAGGTCATTGAAGGGCAGGTCAAACAGTGCCCGGACTTCATCCAGGCGCCAATCGTGGCGTAGCTCGGCTGCGGCGGCGACGTGCATGGCGGGCCTCACGGAAGGGTGGCATGATGCGGCCCGGCCTCTCCAGGAAGAGCCACCGGACACAGGCAGTGTAACGGCGGGATGGCGTCTGTCAACCTAAAGGACAAGGAATGGTTCACGGTTGGCTAAATAACATTCATGCCTGGATTTATCCTCCCATCTGCGTGCTTTGCGGCGCCCCCGGTGCCGCCGACCGTAAGTTATGCAGCGGCTGTTTCCATGGCCTGCCCTGGAACCGGCATGCCTGCCCGCGTTGCGCTGCGCCACTGCCGACGGAGACCCGAAGCCTGCTGTGCGGCAGCTGTCTCAGGGCCCCGCCACCCTGGGAAGCCGCCGCTTGTCCGCTGTTGTATGACTGGCCGCTGGATCAGCTGATCCAGCGTTTCAAGTTCAACGGTGATCTAGCCATGGGCCGGCTGCTGGGGGAATTACTGGCGCAGTTCCTCACCGCCGGTGAGTTCTCCCGACCGGACCTGCTGGTGCCCGTACCCTTGCATGCGGCGCGGTTGCGCGAACGCGGCTTCAACCAGGCGCTGGAACTGGCGCGCCCGGTGAGCCGGCGTCTGCGCTTGCCGCTGGCGCACAGCTTGTGTGTACGCGTTCGCGACACCGCCGTGCAGTCGCAACTCCAGGCTGCGGCACGCCGCCGGAATTTGCGCGATGCTTTCCGGGTGACCCGCCCGCTGCATGGCGTACATGTGGCGGTCATCGATGATGTGCTCACTACCGGCGCCACTGTGGCAGCGCTCACCGGGGTACTGCGTGCGGCCGGTGCGGCGCGGGTACAGGTTTGGGGTCTCGCCCGCGCCGGCCACCCTGTGTGAGTCAGCCCATTACAAAGCACCCGGGCCGGGATAGAATTCCGGCTGGTTTGTCATGCTCAGGCTCCCGGACCATACTCATTTTGATCCGGGGCGGGGCAGACGATATCAATGGGCCGGCAGGCCTGACTGCCGGAACCCGGTTGCCATAGATACCTAAGGGGCATAAGTGGAACCACAAAAAAAAGCAAAAGTGAGCACCAAGGATCTCCAGGTGGGTATGTACGTGGCCCACCTTGACCGCCCGTGGACCGAAACGCCATTTCTATTCCAGGGTTTCTTCATCCGCAATCAGGATGAGATCGAGGAACTGCAGCGGCACTGCCAATTCGTGTACGTGGATATCGAGCAGAGCGACAAGGATGTCACGCACCCCAAGGGGAGCTCCGACTGGGATAACCGCACCATCACCCAAGTCACCAGCTTGCGCTATCCCACGCCGCGCAACACCACCACCGCCCGCCAACGCAATCGCACCGTGTATGTGAATTTGCAACCGGTGGAACAGGAACTTACTACCGCCAAAATGGTGCATGAGGATGCCAATAAGTCGGTAATGACACTCATCACCAAATTGGAAACCGACGGCCAGCTGGACGTGGAACTGGCCAAGGAGATCATCCAGCCGATGGTGGAGAGCGTGCTGCGCAACCCCGACGCCATGATCTGGCTGTCGCGCATGAAAAAGCACGACTCCTACATCTACCACCATTCCGTCTGCGCCTCCGTGTGGGGCATCGCCTTCGGCCGCCATCTGGGTCTGGACAAGCAGGCGCTCTACGAGATCGGCCTCGGCTGCATGCTGTTCGACGTTGGCAAGACCCGGCTACCCCACGAGTTGCTGATGAAACCCGTAAAACTCAGCGCCATGGAATGGCACGTGATGCGCAACCACGTGGACTACAGCATCGCTCTGCTGGAAAATTCAAAGGACATCACTCCGCGCATACTCGGCATGGTGCGCAGCCACCATGAACGCTTCGACGGCAGCGGCTACCCGGAAGGCATCAAGAGCAACCAGATTCCGACTTTCGCCAAAATCGCAGGCTTGGTGGACTGCTACGATGCCATCACCAGCCCGCGGCCATATGCGCGACTACGCTCACCCTATGAAGCGGTGCGGGAAATCTATACCTGGCGCGGTACGCTGTTCCAACCGGAGGTGGTGGAGCAGTTCATGCAGGTGGTGGGCGTATTCCCCACCGGTTCGCTGGTGGAACTGAATAACGGTGCCGTGGGCGTGGTGATCGCGCAGAACGACGTCCGCAGGCTCAAGCCGCGCGTCATGCTGATAACTGACGAGAAAAAACAGCATCTGAAACAGTTCCAAACCATCGATCTGATGTTCGACAGCCACCTGAAGGGCATTGACAAGCTGTGGATCGTGAAAGCCCTGGAACCGGGCGCCTACGGTATTGATCCGCAGGAACTGTACATCTGAATTCATAGCACGGTCACCAGTCATGTCAGAGAAAATTCTCTCGCTCAGACCCAGCCGGCCGTCGCTGGTCAAATATCTGGACACCTATATCAAGCGCGCCCATACCCGCGGTGGACAGGTGGGATTGATGGTGCTGCAGATCAAACGCGGCCATGATTTCGGCGCGCTGTTCGGCTACCACATCCTCGAGGCCCTGCTGGAACAGTTCGCCGAGCGCCTGAATACCGTGTGCCGCAAGGATGACCGTATCATACGCATCGGT
>JAGWNO010000140.1 GCA_028871235.1 Gammaproteobacteria bacterium | reverse complement strand
ATCGGCATGCTGGGATATCCGTTCAAGCGAGAGATCGTAGGCCTGACACAGGGCCCAGGCTTGCTGCGTCGCCTGCGCAGTAACCCCCGGTTGCAGCAGGGCGGCGGCCGCAGGTGAGTCGCGCAGCACGCTTTCCCACAGGGCTTCCGTCTGGTGAGTGTCCAGTAACCGCAGCGCTTGCCCCCGCGGGCCGCCATCCAGCGCCGCGTCCTCGTGTCGCGTGAACAGCATGTGCAACAAGCCGTTCCAGGACAGCACCTCGGCACGCTCCCAGACCTGCTCGCCGCCGCCGTGTCGTGCCTCTGCGTGGGCCAGGCGTACGGCCCGGGCGAGCCGCTCGCTGGCGGTCACCACCGTGGCGCCCGCTGCCAACGCCTCCAGGATATCGTGTTCGTGCCAGATGCGCCGGTCCGCCACGCCGTTGCCGCTCCGCTATATAATGGTGCACAGTGTAACCCGCCCCCGCAGCCGACCGTGCCGCAACTTTACTGGCGGGAAAATGTCCAACTCCATGACCTCAATCACAGGATGATCCCATGCCCATGCCATTGAAAACCGGTAACCCCGCGCTGCGCGCCCGGGCCATGCTGAACCCCGGCGTGATAACCGGCGAGCGTATGACGCTCAACGGTACCATCAGCAAGTGCTTCATCATGCTGGTGCTGGTGATGCTTACCGCCGCCTGGTGCTGGTCGCGGTTCTTCGCCAGCCACGATCCCGCCAGCGTGATGCCCTATGTGATCGGCGGCGTCATCGGCGGCCTCATATTCGGCATCGCCACGCCATTCAAGCCCAACTGGGCGGCCATCACTGCGCCGCTGTATGCCATCTGCGAAGGCTTCGTTATAGGCGGCGTGTCCGCCATGTTCGAAATGCGCTATCCGGGCATCGTCATCCAGGCGGTGGCCTTAACCCTGGCGGTGGCCTTCGGCATGCTGATCCTGTACCGCACCGGTGTTATCAAGGCCACGCCCTGGCTCTACAAGATGGTGGGCGCCGCCACCCTGGGCGTCGTGATCTTCTATGCGCTCACCTGGCTGGTGAGCATGTTCCATGTGGACATCTCGATGATCTACGGCCACACCGGCCTGTCCATCGGTATCAGCCTGTTTATCGTGGCCATCGCCGCCTTCAACCTGATACTGGATTTCGACATGATCTCGAAGCAGGCGACCGCGGGTGCCCCGCGCTACATGGAATGGTACGGCGCCTTCGCCCTCATGGTGACGCTCATCTGGCTGTATCTGGAGATCCTGCGTTTGCTGTCCAACAGCCGGCGATAAGCCGGGTCAGCCGCAGACAAAAACCCCGGCAAAGCCGGGGTTTTTTTACCGGGCGTCAGCTGCCGGCCCGGTCCGGGCGGCAAGCCCGTATGATCATGGTTACGGCGTTATCGATGTAACGTTCCTGCAATTCTTCACCAGGCGGCGACTCCACGCCCAATTCGGCGCGAATCCGGCAACCGGTGACCATGCCGATGAACTGCTCGGCGGTGATGCGCGGATTATCGACCTTGAGAGTGCCGCGACTGGTCTGCTCGGTGAAGTAGTCGGCGAGAAATTTGCGGATAATCTCCGGTCCTGACTGGTAGTAGATGCGGCCCAGCTCCGGGAAGCGGGGCACCTCGGCCATCAGGATGCGATGCATGGCCAGCTTTTCCTCCGAGTAGATTACGCGCATGAAATGACGGGCGATGGTCCGCAGGGTTGCCTCCGGGTTGCCCACCTTGGCGGCTTCCGCGAAGGCTCCGGTCATACTGTCGCAGGTATCGCGGATCATGGCGGCAAACAGCTCCTCCTTGGAACCGAAGTGGTTATACACGGTCTGCTTGGAAACCCTGGCTGCGCTGGCGATGGCATCCATGCTGGCAGCGCCGAATCCCACCTCCAGAAATACCGTCCTGGCGGCTTCGAGTATGGTCTCACGTTTGCCAGCGGCGCCGGGATTGTCTGTTACGGCATTCATCTCTCGATTCCTCTGCGGCTCAGGACTGCACGCGGTTACTGTGCCTGACCGGTGGCAACTGGCCGCACGGGCAGGTGCAAAGCTGCGGCTGTGAGCTGCCCGGTGGCGGCCTTCAAGGCGTACTCGGCGGCGATCTCGTCATGCCGGGCGCGTACATGATTCACCTGCGCGCCGAGCAACTCCTGCTCGGCGTTAAGAACATCCAGTGTGGTGCGCTCGCCTTCCCGGTATTCGGCCTGAACACCGTCGTAGGCAGATTGTGCCGCCACGATCTGAACATCGATGGCGGCAAGCCCCGACTTGGCAGTCTGATAAGCCTGCCAAGCGCGGACGGCATGGTCGCGCGCGGTCCGCTGGGCATCGAGTGCATCCTGCTCACGGCTGTCCGCCTGGTGGCGAGCCGCGCGCACCTGCGAACGCAGCGCGCCGCCCTGATACAGCGGCATGGAAAACTGCAGCATGATGGAGCGCTGGTCATATTTCTCGAAAGGAAACGCGGGTTCACGGGCAGCGCTCACCTGACCGCTCAAGGTCACGGACGGTTTGAGACTGCCTTCGGCGTAATCCACGTCGCTTTGTGCGGCGGCGGCGGCGAACTGCGCGGCGACGACCGGGTAATTCCGTAGCGCCAACTGTTCAGCATCCCGCTCACTGGCCGGCAGCCCGGTGAGCGATGCCGGTGGGGCCAGATCATCCGGCGGCAGACCGATGATGCGTGTGTAATCGGCCTGGGCAGAAGCCAGCGCGCCCTGCGCCTGGATCACTCCCGCCTGCGCGCCGGCGAGTCGTGCCTGCGCCTGATCCACGTCAGTATGCGTCACTTCGCCGTTTTGGAAACTTGCCCGGGCGGCGTCCAATGCCTGCTGTAGCAGACGCACGTTGTTCTGCTCAAGCCGCAAAACCGCCTGGGATTCCTGTACATCGAGGTAGGCGCGTGTGGCGTCCAGCAGCACGCGTTCTTCGATGGCGTGCAACTGTGCCTGCTGGGCGGACAGCAGGTGCGTGGCCGCCATCACGCTGGCGTCGATCTTGCCGCCCGCGTAGAGCGGCTGCTCAACCGCCAAACCCACACTGCGGGAATTGAGCACGATGGTGCTCACCGGGAAGAAACTGGAGGTGACATCCTGATGAGTGGTGCCGATACCGCCCACCAGCTGTACTTGCGGATAGTAGCCACCCTTGGCAGCTTTGACATTTTCCGTGGCAACGCCCAGTCGGGCGCGCTGCGCCTGCAGTCCGGGATTACTGCTCCAGGCTTGCGTCAAGGCTTCGTTCAGGGTGGTGGCTCCGGCCGGCGTCAGGTTCAATATTGCGGCCGTGGCGGCGACAAAACCCAGGCTGTACCGTTGTAGGATGCGACCGGTACAAAAACAGAAAGCCCGCCGGTTTGACATGGAAAACCCACCAAATTAGACTAGACCGTCCAGTCCATTCTGCCACCTCCCCCGAGGGATGTCAAAAAGCCATGAACCCGTTCACGCGTTTCTTCGAGAACCCGCGCCGGCGGCGCCTCGCCCTCATGATCGCAGGTCCGCTGCTGCTCATCATCCTCGGCCTCTGGTACTGGCTGCACAGCACACGCTACCAGGATACGGACAATGCCTATGTGGTTGCGGATCAGGTGGATGTGGCCACTCAGATCCCGGGCCGCGTCATCGCCGTACCGGTCACCCAGAACCAGACGGTACGGCCTGGTCAAGTGCTGCTGCAGATCGACCCCACGCCCTTCCAGCTGGCTCTCGATCAGGCCAACGCCAACCTCAAGAATGTCGGCGACCAGATTCGTGCCCAGCAGCAGGCGCTGATCGCCGCGCAGGCTGATCTCAAAGGCGCTGAAGCCAATGTTGCCTATCTGCACCGCGATGTGCGTCGCAAGGAGAATCTAGTCAAGCAGAATGTGGTGGCGGCGGCCAAACTGGACGACCTCAAGACTAATTTCATTGTGGCGGAACAGCGCACCGTGGCGTTGCGCGCACAGATCGCCCAGATCATGGCAACCCTGGGCGGTAACCCGGAACTGTCCGTCACCCGGCAAGCCGCCTATAGAGGCGCGCTCGCGCAACGTGACCAAGCCGCGCTTGATCTCTCCTACGCTACGGTTAAAGCACCTGCTGCTGGAGTGGTGACGGAAGTGGACGTGAAACCCGGCGATGTGCTCGCGGCCGGCCGGCCGGTATTTGCGCTGGTCATGAGCGGCAGGCGCTGGATCGACGCCAATTTCAAGGAGACCCAGCTCACCCATGTGCACGTCGGCCAGAAGGCTGACATCAGCGTGGACACCTATCCGGGCCACCACTGGCAAGGCACGGTGGAGAGCATTGCTCCGGGTACCGGATCGGTATTCTCGGTGCTGCCGGCCCAGAACGCCACCGGCAACTGGGTGAAAGTGGTGCAGCGCATCCCGGTGCGCATCGCCATCGACACTCAATCAGGGGGTCCTGACCTGCGCGCCGGCATGAGTGCGGAAGTGACCATCGACACACACTACAACCCGTTGTTCCGCTCCGGTGATGCCCAAGCCGCCAACCACTGACAGCGGCAGCCATGAATTATTTCCCCAAACCGGCCGACCTGAAACAGCACACGGCGCTCATCACCATCGCCGTGATGCTGGGTACGCTCATGCAGGTGCTGGATACCACCATCGCCAATGTGGCGCTGCCCAACATGCAGGGCACCCTGTCGGCCACCCAGGACCAGATCTCCTGGGTGCTCACCTCCTATATAGTGGGTGCGGCCATCATGACGCCGCCCACCGGCTGGCTCGCCGGTCGTTTCGGCCGCAAACGCATCTACCTGATCAGCATGGTGGGCTTCGTGATTGCCTCGTTCCTGTGCGGCACCGCCACCTCGCTCACCGAGATCGTGCTGCTGCGCGTGCTGCAGGGGCTGTTCGGTGCCGCCATGGTGCCCATCTCCCAGGCCATCCTGCTGGATAGCTATCCGCGCGAGAAACACGGCATGGCCATGGCCATATTCGGCGTCGGTATCATGCTGGGACCGATCCTCGGTCCCACCGTGGGTGGCTACCTCACCGAGTACTATTCCT
>JAGWNO010000139.1 GCA_028871235.1 Gammaproteobacteria bacterium | reverse complement strand
AGACTGACCAGATGCATTTCGATGCGGCCTTCGGTTTCGTTATACGCGGCGCGATGACAGAAACGGCTGAGGTCGAAGTCGCTCTGCAGTTCGCGGTTGAGGCGCCGCAGCAGGTTGAGATTGAAGGCCGCGGTGATACCGGCCGCATCGTTGTAGGCGCGCTCCAGCACGCTACGCTCCTTGCGCAGGTCCACGCCGATGAGCAGACCCCCCGCCGGTCCGGCGAGTCGCCGCAGTTGCCTGAGTAATTGAATCGCCGCGGGCGGCTCGAAGTTGCCGATGGTGGAGCCGGGGAAATAAATGATGGTGCGGGCGGCGCGGCGGCGCGGCGCGGGGATGGCGAACGACTGGCAGAAATCCGCGCACACCGGCAGGACTTCCAGTTCCGGATACAGGCGGTTCAGACGGTCGGCGGCTGTCACCAGCTGGGCACGTGAGATGTCCACCGGCACGTAGGCACGTGGCTGCGGCAGGTGATCCAGCAACAGGCGGGTCTTGAGGCTGCTGCCGCTGCCGGGTTCCACCAGCAGCACCCGCGGTCCGAGCGCCGCCGCCATGTCCGCCGCATGCACTTCCATGATGCCGAGCTCGGTGCGTGTCGGGTAATACTCGGGCAGTTCGCAGATGGCGTCGAACAATTGCGAACCGCGCTGGTCGTAGAAATACTTGCAGGGCAGGGTCTTCTGCGGCTCGCGCAGGCCTGCGAGCACCGCCTCGCGCATGTCGGCGGTGCGCGGATGGTAGTCGTGCAGGGTGACCGACAGCGCCTGGGAGATGTGCATGTCATGCATCCCGGGCGAGGCGCAGGCCCATGAACTGCCAGCGCTGCTGCGGATAGAAGAAGTTGCGGTAGCTCGCGCGCAGGTGCGACAGCGGCGTGGCGCAGGAACCGCCGCGCAGTACCAGCTGGTTCACCATGAATTTGCCGTTGTATTCACCGAGGGCGCCCGGCGGCGGCCGGTAGCCCGGATAGGCCGCGTATGGACTCGCGGTCCATTCCCATACATCGCCGAACAGCTGCTGGGCATCGTCGCCCGGCGCGCTGCGCGGATGGAACCAGCCGCTGTCCATGAGATTACCCTGCAGGGGTTGCGGCGCCGCCAGGGTCTCCCATTCCGCTTCCGTGGGCAGGCGCGCACCGGCCCAGCGGGCGAAGGCATCGGCTTCGTAATAACTCACGTGGCATACCGGCGCATCCGCATCCAGCGCGCGCAGCCCGCCCAGGGTGAATTCCGCCGTCATCTCGGCGTTCCAGTACAGCGGCCGCTCCCAGCCCTGGCGCCGCCGGCTGTCCCAGCCGTCGGCGAGCCACAGTGCCGGGGTGGAGTAGCCGCCGGCGCGGATGAATTCCAGGTACTCGCCGTTACTGACCGGGCGCGAGGCGAGGGCGTGGGCGCGCAGGAACACGCGATGGCAGGGGGTTTCATTGTCGAAGGCGAAGCCCTGGCCGTCATGGCCTATCTGCACCAGACCCCCGGGGCAGGCGATATATTTCAGCGGCGAGGACCTGGTTGCTGGCGGGGCCGGCAGTGTGCGCCACGCGGGTTGCAGCGGGTTGGCCGCGAACACGTGCTTGATATCGGTGAGCAGCAGTTCCTGGTGCTGCTGTTCGTGGTTGATACCGAGGGTGAGCAGCGCGGCGAACGCCGGATCCGCCGCCCGCTGACCGATGAGCGCCAGCATGTGCTCATCCACATGCTCACGGTAGCGCATCACCTCGGCAACGGTGGGGCGCGACAGCAGGCCGCGTTCGGCGCGCGGGTGCATGCCGCCCACGCTGTGGTAATAGGAATTGAACAGGTAATTGAAACCCGGTTCGAACACCCGGTAGTCCCGCAGCTGCGGTACCAGCAGGAAATTCTCGAAGAACCAGCTGCTGTGGGCCAGGTGCCATTTGGCGGGACTCGCATCGGCCATGCTCTGCACCACCATGTCCTCGGGCACGAGCGTCCGGCACAGGTCGGTGGTGACCGCGCGCACCCGCCGGTACTGTTCGGCGAACGCCGGGGCGGCGGTCCGGGACCGTTGTGATGGTGTGGCGGTATGCATGAGGCGGGCTCGCGGGATCTTGCCCGAAGAGTAGTAGTCATGGACCGGGCTGTCAAAAAACAGCGCTAACCCCTTGACCCATCAGCGGGTGGCCGGTTTAATAGCGTCCCTTCAGGATAACCAAAACAGGCCAGGTAGCTCAGTTGGTAGAGCAGCGGACTGAAAATCCGCGTGTCGGTGGTTCGATTCCGCCCCTGGCCACCATTACAAAGCCGAGCATGAAAATAGCAGTCGCAGCGCTGATCGCAGGCATACTGTTGTTTCCGGGTCTTGCGGCCCGCGCCGGCAACGACCTCACCTCCCATCAGACCTGGGCGCTGGCATATGCGGCGGTGGTGGGCACCAGCTACTACGCCGATCCGGTGCCCGCTGATTACGATTTCGCCCTGACGCTGGCATCGGTACTGACCCAGGAATCCAGCCTGTGTCATCACAAACGCGGCATCGACAGTCGGGCTTACGGCTGCGGCCAGCTGCAGCGCCCCACCGCGCATTTCGTCTACGGCGAGCCCATCAGCATCCACAAGCTGCAGCATGACGACGCCCTGAATATCCGGCTCGCCGCCCGCTACCTGGTGTACTGCATGCAGCAGATGTCTTCCTGGGAGCGCAGCGTGATCTGCTACAACAAGGGTCCGTATCGCGCCAGCCACATGCCGGTCGCCGCGGTGGCGGCCGACCCCTACCTGCATGCCATCCGGCGCCGCATGGGCGAAGCGCAGCTGCTGATGGCAAGCGATGACTGAAACGCGCCCGGCGCGTGTCCGCATGTTCATCACTGTTCCGCCGTCATCCATCCCGCTTTGTATTAAGCTGGCCGCACGATCCAAAACGGTGAGTTGCACATATATATGGTGGCGTTCACCTATGCGGTAGTGCTGGAGCTGCTGGAGAACGGCGGGGCGTATATCCAGGATGTGGGGGCTTTCTGGGGCCAGGCCACGCGCACGCGGCTGGCGGGCGTGACGGCAGCGGTGCTCAGCATCCCGGTGACCCTGCATCTGCACGGCGATATCCGGGCCGTCGTCTACGCACAGCTGCTCACCGGACCCGGTCTCGAAGATGCGCACCGGCGGCGGCTGGTGTTGCCCCTCGTCTGGAGCAGCGGGCGGACGCCGAAAGGCGGTCGCAAATCGGCCCTCGCCAGTTTCGCCATCCCCGATCTCGGCCTGTATTGGCAGGCTGACGGCGCGGATCCGTCCGCACCCCGGCTGGCCGCTGAATTCGCCACGGTGCTGGCGGAGGAATTTCCCGATCCCGCGGCGGAAGTGACACGGCATTTCGGCGCGGACCTGGAGATGCTGGCGAAACTGATGCAGGAAGCGGATTACAGCAATGCCGGGACCACGCTACCCGTCGACCAGGGAAGACCGCACAAGGATTAGATGTATCCCGGTCGCCGCCCGTCAAGCCGCCGCCGGCTCAAGCGCACATCTGCGCCAGGGTGAAGGCGGCCACATACAGGGACTGTGGTACGCCGCCGATGCTGAACGCCTGGTACTTGAAACCGCTCTTGTCCTTGTACATCACGAATTGCAGCACCGCTTCCATCGGCTTGCCCTGGTAAGTGAGGATGCCGCGGATGTTGACGAAATCCGTGCCGGTGGCGGTGGCGCCCGCTTCCCAGCGCGGCGTGGCGAAGAAGCCATCCACTTCCTGCGCCACGGTCTTGCCGGGACAGTTGTCCAGGTGGCCGGTCTGTACCACCCGGATGTCGTCCGGATCCGGCACCCAGCGGGGATCCGAGGTCAAAAAGACCACTTCCCGCCCGGTCTGGGCGGCGGTCTGCGGCGGCGCCTTGCCGTAACCGCTGACGGTGATGACCAGCGCCAGCGCCGCGCCGGCCATGAAGATGATTTCCACCAGGATGGCGCCCGCCAGCCAGTTGCCGAGCCGGAAACGCCGCCGGCCGCGCAGATAGGCGGGGAACCCCACCGGCCACAGCAGCGCCACCAGGCCGAGCCAGCCGAACATGGGTCGCAACGGACTGCCGCTGCTCCAGGCGGCAGGCGCCTGGAAGATCTCGGCGGCGGCCAGCAACGCCGTGCACAGCGCGGTCAGCGCCAGCAGCCAGATGAAACCGCTGACGGAATGGGCGGCCAGCGCCACGATCAGCAGTCCGACCACCGCGATGATGGGCGCGGACAGCAGGAACACGCCATAGTCCGCCCCCGGCATCTCGGAAGACAGCAGTTTGCGGGACGGCGGAGCCAGCGGCGCGCCGCAGTGGGTGCAGTGGCTGGCGTCGGCAGTTTGCTGTGCGCAGGCCGGGCAGATCATGGGGCGATATCCTCAGTCATGTTCAGGTTGCGCCGCCGTGGCGACGCCGCTGTTCCGGGGGTTTCTTTGCGGCTTTCTTCCGGTGTGGTTGGCGCGGCGGCCGGATTTTCGCGGCGGTCGCGTGGAATGCCTGGCGCTGTTCGGCTGCCGGCTGCGCACGCCGGTCTTCCGGTCTGGGTGCTTTGGCACCCGCGGCATGCGGGTGCATGAACTCGCGCAGCCCGCGCGCTGGCGGACGACCCAGACGCTGTTCCAGTGTCCGCTGGTAATGCGGCCAGCGGCGCGCCCGCACACTGTTGACGTGCTGGCGCATGGCGGCATCACGGCGCCAGTAGCGTTGCGGCAGCTGCATGCGTGCCAGCGCCCGTGGCGCTCGGGCCAGCGGCCGGAAATGCATCTGCCGGCCGGCGATGTAGCCATATTGCCCGGCGCGGGTCACGGTCTCGCCGCTGTCATTGCTGAGGGCGATGGCGCCTTTACCGACGGCGGTGTACAGGCCCTGTTGTGATCCGCCGCTGCTGTCGCCGCAGTTGCTCGCGCAATAGCGCACTTCATAGCCGGTGCCGCGGATGCCGATAGTGGCGACCGGGGTCTCCACGGCGTAATCCGCGTGATCCACATGACCGATCAGGCCGCTGAGCGCCCGGAAGCCGCCCTTGATGAGCCGGAAGAACGCATTCTCCCGAGGTTGCACCGACG
>JAGWNO010000006.1 GCA_028871235.1 Gammaproteobacteria bacterium | reverse complement strand
CCTGCGGCGTCATCCACGCCGCCTGGCGCAGCCGGTGGCGGTGGCGTTCCAGCACCGCGTTGACGGCGATGCGGTGCAGCCAGGAGCCGAAGCCGCTGTCGCCGCGGAAACCGGCCAGCGCCTGCCACGCCTGCACGAAGACGTCCTGGGTGCATTCCTCGGCGAGGGCGCGGTTGCCGGCAAGCCGCAGGCACACGGCATGGATGCGGCCCACGTGGCGGCGGTAGAGCTGCTCGAAGGCCGCCACGTCGCCGTCGCGGGCGCGCCCGGTGAGCTCCCGGTCATCGCCGCCGTGATAGGCGGCGATACCGGGACTGTCCATCAGCGCGGTGACACTGCTCATACTGCTTGGATGCCTGTGAGCCGGCGAGGGTTTAGACGGCGGCGGAAAATAATCGCATGGGACGCCGGCGGAAGGCCGGCCCCGGTCTGCCGATTGTCCTGACCGCCGGTCAGGTGAGATTGCCGCAAGGCTGGCCAAGAGCGACAGGCATGGGCAACGGAGTGAATTTAACGTGGGCCGGTTGATGGTGCGCCGGGCTGATAAAGTCCGGCATGAGAGGTATTGACATATCTATAAATATCGATACAATGAGCTCATGAATCAGGTGGAAATTTTCAAGGCACTGGCCAACGAATCACGGCTGCAGATCCTTCAATGGTTGAAAGATCCGCAGCGGCACTTTGCCCCCGGGGCAGGCGAGCCCTGTATGCAATCCATGGGGATCAAGGGCGCGTGTGTGGGAACCATCCAGAAGAAGTTGGGTCTCTCACAATCCACGGTGTCGCATTACCTTGCCATCCTGGAACAGGCGGAACTGGTGGTGGCCAAACGCCAGGGGCAATGGACTTACTACGAGCGCAATGAGGAAACCCTCAAGGCGCTGGGCAGATTCCTGAAAGAAGATATTTAAGACCGATCCGCTGGCTCCCCGTGCGGGTTTTTTTCGGTGTAACAATATCGAATTTATTAGATATGTGAAAACACAGGAATTTAGATGAGGAGGTCATGATGGATACGCAAGCCCTGTTGACCCCGGTCACACTCGGTGGTCACACGCTCAACAACCGCGTGGTGATGGCGCCCATGACCCGCTCGCGCGCCTATAACCGCGACCGTGCGCCCACCGACCTGCACGTGGAGTACTACGCGCAGCGCGCCACCGCCGGGCTGCTCATCACCGAAGGCAGCCAGATATCGCCGCAGGGCGTGGGTTACGTGCACACCCCCGGTATCCATTCCGAGGCACAGGTGCGCGGCTGGAAGAAAGTCACCGACGCCGTGCACGCGCGTGGCGGCCGCATCTTCAGCCAGCTATGGCACGTGGGGCGGGTATCGCATCCCGATTTTCACGACGGCACCTTGCCGGTGGCACCCTCGGCCATCAATCCCGGCACCCAATCCTTCACTCCCCGGGGACTGAAGGACACGCTCACGCCGCGGGCGCTCGAGACCGCGGAAGTGAGGCAGATAGTGCAGGATTATGTGCGCGCCGCGCAGCATGCCATGCAGGCGGGCTTCGACGGCGTCGAACTGCATGCCGCCAACGGCTATCTTATCGAACAATTCCTGCGCGACTCCAGCAACCGGCGCAGCGATGAATACGGCGGCAGCATCCCCAATCGTGCGCGCTTCCTGTTCGAGATCCTGGGGGAAGTGGGCGATGCGATCGGCGCCGGACGCGTGGGCGTGAGACTCTCGCCCGCCAACACCTGGAATGTGCCGGCGGATTCCGACACCCGCGCGTTGTATGACTTCGTCATCGGCGCGCTCTCGAGCTACGACCCCGCCTATCTGCACCTGCGGGAAGCCACCGGGGATATGTCGGCGATTCCCAACATGGTGCAGAACGTGAGTGAGTATTACCGTACTGTGTTTCGCGGCGTGCTCATCACCAACACCGGCTACGACCGCGACAAGGGCAACGCGGTGATCAGCAAAGGCCAGGCGGATCTGGTGGCCTTCGGCGTGCCCTACATCGCCAATCCTGACCTGGTGGAGCGTTTCCGGATCGGTGCGGCGTTGGCGCAGGCGGACCAGAACACCTTCTATCAGGGCGGCGCCAGAGGTTATGTGGATTATCCGCCGCTGCAGGCCGCGGCGGCCTGAGCGGTTATTTTTACTCATACATGCAAGGAGACAATGCCATGAAACTTTATTTTTCACCCGGTGCCTGCTCGCTCGCGCCGCACATCGTGCTGCACGAACTCGGTCTGCCATTCGAAGCGGTGCAGGTGGATCTCAAGACCCACAAGCTCGCCGACGGCAAGGACTTCTATGCCATCAACCCCAAAGGTTATGTGCCGGCGCTGCAGCTCGACGACGGCTCGCTGTTCACCGAAGACGCCGCCATCCTGCAGTATCTGGCTGACCGTAAACCGGAAGCCGGCCTGCTGGCTGCGCCCGGCAGCATGGAGCGTTATCGCACCATCGAATGGCTGACTTTTATCAGCAGCGAGCTGCACAAGGGTTTCAGCCCGTTATTCAACGCCGACATGCCGGAGGCGGGCAGGAAGATTTTCCTGGACAAGCTGAAGAACCGCTTTGCGCTGCTGGACAAGCATCTGGCCAGTCATGAGTTCCTCATGGGCAAAAAGTTCACGGTGGCGGACGCCTATGCGTTCACCATCCTCAACTGGAAGAATTACCTGAATGTGGACCTGAGTCCGTGGAAGAACCTTGAGGCTTACATGCAGCGGGTGGCGGCGCGCCCCAAGGTACGCGAGACCGTGCACGCGGAGAAACTCGCGGCCTGAGTATCAGTTTAGGCACTCGCGCGTGTTTGCCGTGGAAGGGCAGTGCGTGGAGCGTCGAGCCCTGTTGCCAGGTTTAACCGGGAGGCGATGAAATGCAGATCAAGACCGCTATCATCATTGGAAGCACGCGACCGGGCCGCAATGCGGAGCCCGTGGCCAGATGGGTCCACGGGATTGCGAAAAGGCGCAGCGATGCGGAGTTCGAGATTGTAGACATCAAGGACTTCAAATTGCCGCATCTTGACGAGCCCATACCGCCTTCATTGCGGCAGTACAGTCAGCCGCACACCAAAGCCTGGGCCGGGAAGGTCGATTCATTCGACGCGTACGTCTTCGTGACGCCGGAGTACAACCACAGCACCTCGGGCGCGCTCAAGAACGCGATCGATTTTCTGTACCATGAGTGGAACAACAAGGCAGCCGGTTTCGTGAGCTACGGCAGCGCCGGCGGGACGCGCGCAGTGGAGCACCTGCGGCTGGTGATGGCCGAACTGCAGGTGGCGACGGTGCGCGCGCAGGTGGCGCTGTCCCTGTTCACGGACTTCGAGAACTTCACTGTCTTTAAACCCGCCGCCCAGCACGAACAGACGCTTAACACCATGTTCGACCAGCTCAGCGCCTGGGGCGGAGCGCTTAAGACGGTGCGTACGCGGTAGCCGCGCCGTGGCGAAACGCGCAGACTGATCTGTGCCTCGGGCACCGGCGGCGGAGATCGCCAGCCGCCAGCAGTCCGGTGAGTGACGGGGATTAACCCAGAGGAGTGGATATATGCAAAGCATGACAAATTTCATCGGCCGCCTGCTGATGGCGGCGATTTTTCTGGTGTTCGGCCTTGCCAAGGCGGCGAATTATCACGGCAGCCAGCAGTACCTGGAAGCCGTGGGGATTTCCGGAGGCCTGCTGCCGCTGGTGATCCTGCTGGAGGTGGGCGGCGGACTGGCGCTGGTGCTGGGACTGTTTACACGTCCGCTGGCGCTGCTGCTCGCCGCCTATTGCGTGGCCACGGGCTTGCTCGTGCATTTCCATCCCGGCGACATGCAGCAGATGATCAATTTCTGGAAGAACATTGCCATGACCGGCGGGTTCCTGCTGCTGGCCGCCTACGGTGCCGGCCGCTGGAGCCTGGATCACAGGCTGCAGTTGCCCTGGAGCTGATGGGGAGCACCCCGCGGAACCCGGGAATACCACCGACGACTGTACCCCGCACCGGGTCCCGCACGCTCCGCCCGGCCGGGCGCTCCCCGACGTACGGAGTCTCGCGGCTTATGCCCCCAGCCGGCGGCACGCCGGTTTTTTTGTCCGCCGCCCGCAACCTGATCTGGGTCATGGCGCTTCAACGGCACCAGGCGCTAGTTTGATGTTCAGCGGAGGGCGTATGCGTACCAATCCGGTCCAGAAACTGCACAACGAACACGTCAATATGCGGCGTGTCATCGGCATCATCAGTAACCAGATCGCTCTGATCGAGCGACAGGGCGAACCCGACTTCGTGCTGCTCGCCAATGCGCTTTACTACATGCGCAAATTTCCGAGCAGCGTGCATCATCCCAAGGAGGATCTGGTTTTCAGCGCGTTGCTGGCGGCCGGTGCGCCGCTGCGAGCGGAGGTCGAGACCCTGCGCCAGCAGCATCAGGAAATCTATGCTCTTGAAGACCAGCTCATGGAGATCGTGCTCAAGGCGCAGGCAGGTAATGCGCAGGCCCGCATGCGGCTGGTGGAGCTTGGCAAGCGGTATCTGCACATCCAGGCGTTGCATGTACAGACCGAGGAACAGGTGCTGTTCCCCCAGGCGTTGCGGCTGCTCAAGCAGAAGGACTGGGTTGCGTTGCGAGCGGCATCAGACCGGATCGAGGATCCGCTTTCCGGGAGCAAGGTGGCCGAGCGTTACCGCTATCTTTACGAGTACCTGCTGCGCGAGGCCGCCGTGGAAGGATCGCCGCTGCCGGGATCGCACCAGACCCCCAGTTCCAGTTCCGCGACTATCAGCCCCTCCAGATATTCCAGATAACGATCGATGCAGCTTTTCCCGTCCACGCGCTCCAGCAGCCACGGGTTCATGAGGGTGTGACGCAGCAGGAACAGGCTGTCCGCCTGGGTGTTCTGATCATCGACCGCGATGACGAAGGTCTCCGCAGCGATCCCGAGGGCGCCCATCACCCGTGACAGATCCTCGGCACCGAGCATGTCGCGGGTCACGCGGGTGTGTGAGCTGAAGAACTCGCGCAGCTGCACCGGCCGGTCCGGATCGATGCCGAGATGCACATACAGTCGTCGGCCGAAGCGGTTCATGGCGGCCAACTCGCGGTTGCCCTCGGGGTTGATCGCCAGGCACAGCAGATTGGTGTCGGGCTCGAACGGCACCACCAGCCGTGCCCGGCCCTTGAGACGCTGCTCCAGAAACGGCAGCCGGTCGAAAAAATACTCACTGGCGAGGATGGTGTGACGCTGCAGCCGGCCGAGATGGACGCGGTCGAGGGGCAGCACCCGGTGCGCCACCCAGGCTGCGGCGGCGGCGGCGCCGGGTTTCGAACCTTCCAGGATGTACTCCCCCAGCTGCGGCTGGCGCTCGCGGGCCGCCGCGGACTGGCTGTCGTGATCGAACACGTACGGCGCCTTTTCGCCGAGGAAATCCCGCACCCGCCGGTCGCGCCACACGATGCCGCCGATGCCGTAGGGCAGGTAGCCGAGCTTGTGCGGATCCACGGTGATGGAATCCGCAAGCTTCAGGGCCGCGAAACTTGCATACACCGGCGCGGAGGGGAAGTATCGGAAGCCCTCGCGCACCGCGGCGTGCGTGGCGAGGCTGCCGTCAGGTTCGCGGAAAATGCTGGCGAGATAACCGCCCCAGGCGGCATCCACGTGCAGCGCGAACTCCAGGCCGCGCTGCCGGAAACGGCTGCGCAACGCGGCGATTTCCTGCAGCGGATCCAGGGTGCCGAACTCGGTGGTACCGAGCACCGCCACCACCGCCAGCACCGGGATTTTCTTGCGCACGCATTCCTCAAGATGTCGCTCCAGGGCCGGCAGCGACAGGCGCATGTGACTGTCGACGGGCACCGTCACCAGCCGTCCGCTGCCGAACCCCAGCACTTTGGCGGCCTTGCGCCAGGAGTAATGCGCGGTCACCGGCGCGAGCACGCTCAGCGCCGCGCAGGCGGGATGGCATTCGGTGAAATCCACCAGGCCGGTGTGCTCGACACGCGCCTCAGCCAGCGTCTGGTAGAGGGTGCGGGCATCGGCGGGGGCGGTACGTTCACTCAACAGTGCCGCCAGCTGTTGCGGCAGCGCCATGACGTCGTCCAGCGGCAGGTTGAACAGCGTCCAGTCGTCCAGTTCCGCCAGCGGGCGTCCGTCAGCGGCCGTGAGCGGCAGCGGCAGGCGTGTGGCCCGCAGCGCGTCCTTGAGGGCCAGCGGATAGCAGCGCAGCGCGCGCAGGTTGACGAGACTTTCATAATTGGCGAGCGTGCCGCCGGAGGTGAGGTGCCCCCAGGCACAGGGGTCACGGGCCGGATCGGTGGCGAAGCCGAGCATGCGTGCCAGTTGTCCGCCTACCTTGAGTTCAAGCTCAAGCGTGACCGGTGCGGCCTCGGGACTGACGTTGTTGGGGTTGTAGAGCGTGGTTACCAGCTGTGCCAGCAGCCCGGGCAGCAGCGTGTCGGACACCATGTGGCCGAGATAGCGCGGGTTGAAGAACGGCACCGAGCGCTTGAGCGCCGCAGTGAGGGCGTTGAGTTCGGTGCGCATGCGATCCACAAACTCCACGTAGCCGGGCTGATGCATCGCCAGCACCGGGATCGGCGGCGGATCCTCGGGATGGAAGTTGCGCCGCCAATAGACGTGGTCGCGCAGGAGCTCGAGCAGCACCCGCTCGAACACCTCGCTGTTCTCGCCGCCGGGACCGAGAAAACAGGGGTTGGCGAAATCGAGGTCCGTCAGCGGCTCGGATGCGGCAGGCTGGGTGCCGGGAACACTCGTCATGGGGTTGGCCCTGGGGAATGGGGGCCCCATCCTGACTGGTGCAGCCGCAATCCGCGATGACACAGATCAAGCGGCGCGGCGACGCGCCGTTACCAGGGGATGTGCGTTTTGTCGCGCCAGAACCGGCCGCTCTCCTTGGCCTCCGCGGCGGTGGCCAGCCATACGATGGTTTCCACGCCTTTCTCGATGGAGCGGGTGGCGCTCAAGCCCCCCATATCGGTGCGTACCCAGCCGGGACATACGGAGTTCACCGCGATCTGCCGCGGCGCCAGTTCCTGGGCGAGCACGCGCGTGACCACATTGAGTGCCGCCTTGGAGATGCGGTAGCCCAGGAAACCGCTGCCCATGCCGTTGAGGGCGCCCATGCCGGAAGACACATTGATGATGCGGCTGCCTTCCTGCAGCAGCGGCGCCAAGGTCTGGATAAGCCGCACCGCGCCGAGGGTATTGGTGTTGAATATCTCCATGATGGTGGCGGGCGTCACCTGCATCGGATCGGCGGAACGCGCGCCGCGATCGCGGCTGGATTCCGGCAGGACACCGGCGTTGTTCACCAGTATGTCCAGGTGGCCGTGGGTGTTGCGGATGTGACGCGCCAGTGTCTCGACCTCATCGCTGGAGGTCACGTCCAGCTTGTGCGTCTCCACCGACAGCTTGCCGGTCTGCAATTGCTTGAAGGCCGCCGCGCTGGCAGCCAGGTTGCGTGCCGTGAGGATTACATGCAATCCCCGGTTAGCCAGCTGGCGGGCGGTCTCGAAACCGAGACCGCGGTTGGCACCGGTGATGACGGCGATTTTCCTGTCCGGCATGCGGGCACCCTCCTGGTTGCAATAAAAGCCGGGCTGTGATGGTCTTATTGCGGCGAGAATCCTGAACCCCTTCCCCTGAGAGTACCCCATGTCCGCCAGCCCGAAGAAGACCCATCGCATCAGCCACGCTGAAGCCCTGCCGGGGCGCGCCACACCCATACTCACCGCTGCGCGGCACTCCGTCAACGGCCGGCCATTGCAACCGCCTTACCCGGCGGGCATGGAGGAAGCGTTTTTCGGTCTCGGCTGTTTCTGGGGTGCGGAACGCAAATTCTGGCAGCTGGCCGGCGTGCACGTGACCGCCGCAGGTTACGCCGGCGGTCATACACCCAACCCCACCTATGAAGAAGTGTGCAGCGGGCGCACCGGTCATGCCGAAGTGGTGCGGGTGGTATTCGATCCGCAGGCGCTGAGCTACGGGCGATTGCTCCAGCTGTTCTGGGAAGCCCACGATCCCACCCAGGGCATGCGCCAGGGCAACGATGTGGGCACCCAGTACCGCTCATGCATCTACACCTGCGGCCAGGCGCAGCAGCAAGCCGCGGAAGCTTCGCGGGCGAGCTATCAGGCGGCGCTCAGGGCAGCGGGCTATGCCGCCGTCACCACCGAAATCCTTCCGGCCGGCGAGTTCTATTTCGCCGAGGATTACCATCAGCAGTATCTGGCCAGGAACCCCGGCGGTTACTGCGGTCTTGGCGGCACCGGCGTAAAGTGCGTCTGAATCGCGGTTTTCCCTGAGGCATGATCAATATGTGGACTCTGCGCGGCACCGCCATCGTGCTGTTTTGCCTATGGCTGTTCCTGGACGGTGCGGTGGTCTTCCGCCGCAAGACCGGTAAGAGCAAAAATCGTGACCGCTTTTCGCTGTTGGCGATCATGTTGGGCAACATGCTCGCCTGGGCCACAGGCATCTACCTTGCTTACACTCCCTACGGCGCCATCCGCCCCAGCTTGCTGGTGCAGGTGGCGGGACTCATCATCATGGGCATCGGCATCCTGGTGCGTTCCATCGCCATCGCCCAGCTCGGCCGTTACCACACGCCCAACGTGGCGGTGCTGGCGGATCACCGGGTGGTGGACAGCGGTTTCTACCATTACGTCCGTCATCCGAGTTATCTGGGCGCGCTCATCGCGTTTCTGGGCTGGAGTCTGGCGCTCGGCAACTGGTTGAGCCTGCTCATCATCATGGGGCTTGCCGTTGCGGTGTATCTGTACCGCATCCATGAAGAAGAAGCGGCGCTCACGGCTGCGCTCGGTGAAAAATACCGCGACTACTGCCGCCGCACCAAACGGCTGATCCCCGGCATTTACTGATTCCTTCTCCGCAGCATGTCCGCCAGGGAAGCCAGGGATGTCAGATTGCATGATCCGGAAGCGGACCGGCGCATGGCCGGCGCCGCATCCACATGGCGCTATCTGCCCAGCATCCTCTGGTATCCGCTGCGCGGCTATGCCCTGTTCATCGTGGTGATCATGGGTGGGCTGCTGTATGTGTTCACCCTCGGCGGACTGCTGGCCATCGCCGCCATCGGCGTCATGTTGGGCTGGCTTGGACAGTATCTCTTCTGTGTGGTCCAGGAGACCGCCCTGGGTCATGCAATCCCACCGGCGCTCGACACCGGGATCTATGCGCAGCCGCAATACGGCCGCATGCTGATGGTGATCGGTTACGGACTGGCGTTTTTCCAGCTGGCGCACTTCATCTCACAAGCACAGGGACATCAGGCGGCGATCGCTGTGGCGGCAGCGGGCGTGCTGCTGTTTCCCGCCTTCGTGGTGCTGCTGGCACTGGAAGACAACGCCCTGTCGGCGCTCAACCCGCTGAAGCTGGGCGGTTTCATTTTTCATACCGGCGGCGCTTATGTATTTGCGTGTCTGGTGCTGGCCGGCGCCTTCGGCCTGGCCTGGGTGCTCGTCGGGCACATCGCCGATGTGCTGGCATACCTGCTGGTGATCTATTGCATCATCATGGCTTGCCACCTGCTAGGTTTCACGGCCCATCGCCGTCATGACCGGCTCAACATCGCGGTCATGGTGGCCAGACCCAGCGACGAATCCCGTGGACTGCAGGCGCAGCGGGAAGAGTTGCAGGCGTTGTTACGCCGGGTGGATAAACTGCTCGCCATGAACAATGCCGACGCCGCACGCCACCTGCTCCTCGTCGAGCAGAAGGATCTGGTCAATCCCCGGCTGTTCCATGAAGAACTGTTCGAGGCGCTCACCGCCCGCCGGCAGGATGCGCTGTCGCTGGTACAGGGCGAGCAATTGCTCCGGCAACTGGTGCAGGCGAAGCGTTTTGACAGGGCGCTCGACATCCATGAACGCTGTCTCGACATCGCCGGAAATTTTGAACCGCGGCCCGCGGCGGAGTGCGTGCAGCTCGCGGAGGCGGCTTTCCAGGCGCGGCGCTTCGCGTTATTCGAAAGGATCATCACCGGTTTCACCGCCCGGCACCCGGGCACGCCGGAAACCGTAACGTTGCGATTCCTGCAGGCCCGCCAGCTGCAGGAAATCAAGCATGACGACGCCGGCGCCCTGGCGATTTTGCGGCCGTTGCTGCACGCACAGAGCCACCCGCTGCATGCGCGCATCACCGCGCTGTACACGGCCCTCAGCCGGCTCAGCAGCTGAGCGGCGCTTTCCTCTAATATAAGTTCCACTCCGCCACCGGATCGCCTGCATGGCACTTGAGGGTTTCCATCCCGCCACCGCCGCCTGGTTCCGGCGCAGTTTCGCTGCGCCCACGGACGCGCAGGCACGGGCCTGGCCCGCCATCCGCGAAGGCCGGGATACGCTCATCGCCGCGCCCACCGGTTCCGGCAAGACCCTGGCGGCATTTCTCGCCGCCATCGACGCCTTGGTATGCGAAGGCCTGGAGCGCGGACTCAAGGATGAATGCCAGGTGCTTTACGTTTCGCCCCTCAAAGCGCTGTCCAATGATATTCAGAAAAACCTCCAGGCGCCGCTGGAAGGCATCCGCAACCAACTGCTTGAATCGGGACTGCCGGACGTGGAGGTGCGGGCCCGGGTGCGCACCGGCGACACGCCCCAGAGCGAACGCGAGGGCATGCGCCGTGAACCACCGCACATTCTGGTGACCACGCCGGAATCGTTGTACATCCTGCTGACCTCGGATTCCGGCCGCAGGCTGCTAAGCACTGTGCGCAGCGTTATCGTGGACGAGATCCATGCACTCGCCGGCAACAAACGCGGCGCGCACCTGGCGCTGTCGCTGGAACGGCTGGCGGCGCTGACGCCCCGGCCGCCGGTGCGCATCGGCTTGTCCGCCACGCAGAAGCCTATCGAAGCGGTCGCACACTTCCTCACCGGAACCCATGGCGAGTGCAACATCGTTGACACCGGACACGTGCGCGAACGGCAGCTGCATCTGGAGATGCCGCGCTCGCCGCTCATGCCGGTGATGGCCAATGAGGTATGGGAGGAGGTCTACGAGCGGCTGGCGGAACTCATCAAGGCGCACCGCACCACGCTGATCTTCGCCAACAGCCGCCGGCTGGCGGAACGCGCCGCGCGGCACCTGGCGGAGCGTATCGGCGAGCAGCACGTCACCGCACACCACGGCAGTCTGGCGCGTGCCCACCGCCTGGATGCCGAACAGCGCCTGAAGCGCGGCGAGCTGAAGGCGCTGGTGGCCACCGCTTCGCTGGAGCTCGGCATAGATATCGGCGAGGTGGATCTGGTGTGCCAGCTGGGTTCGCCGCGCGGCATCAGCACCTTTCTGCAGCGCGTCGGCCGCTCCGGCCATGCGCTCGGGGCGCTGCCGGAAGGCCGGCTGTTCCCGCTGTCGCGGGACGACTTGGTGGACTGCGCGGCGCTGCTGGATGCCGTGCGCCGCGGTGAGCTCGACAGCCTGCGTGTACCGGACGCGCCGCTCGACGTGCTGGCGCAGCAGATCGTCGCCGATACGGCGTGCCGCGAGTGGAGCGAGGATGCATTGTTCGAGACTCTGCGCCGCGCCTGGCCGTACCGCCATCTGGCCCGCGAGGACTACGCCGCAGTCGTGCAGATGCTGGCGGACGGTTTCTCCACGCGCCGCGGCCGCAGGAGCGCGTACCTGCATCGCGACGCGGTGAACGGCAAACTGCGCGGCCGGCGCGGCGCCAAGCTCACCGCGGTGACCAACGGCGGCGCCATCCCTGACCAGTTCGATTACGACGTCATCCTTTCACCCACGGACCTGCGCATCGGCACGCTCAACGAGGATTTCGCCTTCGAGAGCATCCCCGGCGACATCTTCCAGCTCGGCAATACCAGTTACCGCATCCTCAAGATAGAAACCGGGAAAGTCCGGGTCGAAGACGCCAAGGGTGCGCCGCCCAACATCCCGTTCTGGTTCGGCGAGGCGCCGGCGCGCAGCATGGAACTTTCGGCCGCGGTATCGCGTTTGCGGTCCGCAGCCGACACACGGCTTGCGGCCGGCGAAGACCTGACCGCCTGGTTGAAGCGTGACCTGCGGCTTGATGCCGCCGCCGCACCCCAGCTGGCGGAATACCTGAGCGCGGCGCGCGCCGCATTGGGGGTGCTGCCCACACAGGATACGGTGGTTTTCGAGCGCTTCTTTGACGAAGCCGGCGATCAGCATTTCGTCATCCACTCGCCCTTCGGTTCGCGCATCAACCGCGCCTGGGGTCTGGCGCTGCGCAAGCGTTTCTGCCGCAAGTTCAACTTCGAACTGCAGGCGGCGGCGCTGGAGGACACCGTGGTACTGTCGTTGGGCGTGACCCACAGTTTTCCGCTGGAGGAACCCGCGGGCTATCTCAAACCGGCCACGGCGCTGGAGGTGCTCACCCAGGCGGTGCTGGCGGCACCCATGTTCGGCACGCGTTGGCGCTGGGCGGCCACCACCGCGCTGGCGGTGCGCCGCAACCGCAACGGCCAGCGTACTCCGCCCGCGTTCCAGCGCGCCGATGCGGAGGACCTGGTGGCGGTGGTGTTTCCGGACCAGCTGGCCTGCGCCGAGAACCTGGCCGGCGCCCGCGAGATACCGGAGCACCCGCTGGTGCGACAGACGCTGCATGATTGCCTGCATGAAGTGATGGATGCGGACGGGTTCCTGGAACTGCTGGGACGCCTGCATAGCGGCGACCTGAAGGTGGTGGCGCGCGACCTGGCGGCGCCGTCGCCGCTGGCCCAGGAGATCCTGTCGGCACGGCCCTACGCATTCCTCGACGACGCACCCGCAGAGGAACGCCGCACGCTGGCGGTGCAATCCCGCGGGGTGATGAGCCTCGAAGAAGCCGGCTCGCTGGCGGCACTCGACCCCGACGCCATCGCGCGGGTGCAGGCCGAAGTCTGGCCCGAGGCGCGCGACGCCGACGAGTTGCACGACGCGCTCACGGTGCTGGGGTTCATCACCGAGGCGGAGGGCAGGCGCAGTTCAGCTTGGCAGTCTCTATTGGATGAGTTGATTACCGCCAAGCGCGCCACGCGGTTGCGGCTGAATGCCGATACTATTTTCTGGGCTGCCGCCGAACGGCTAAGGGAACTGCTGAGCGTTTATCCCGCAGCAGTGCTGGACCCGGTAATCGAGCCGGTGGCGGAATCGGACGGCGAACCGCTGATACGTGAAGACGCGCTGCGCGAGTTGTTGCGCAGTCGGCTGGAAGCCTCCGGTCCGGTGATCGTTGCGACGCTTGCGGAGCTGTTCGGTTTGCCTGCCAATGAAATCGAACCACCACTGTTGGCACTGGAAGCCGAGGGCGCGGTGATGCGCGGTCGCTACACGCCGGATGCCACGCAGACGGAGTGGTGCGAACGCAGGCTGCTGGCGCGCATCCACCGCTATACGCTCAAGCGCCTGCGCAGCGAGATCGAACCGGTGGCGCCCGCGGATTACCTGCGCTTCCTGTTCGATTGGCATGGCCTGGGTGCGGAACGCGCCGAGGGTCAAGCGGCCCTCGCTGCCACGCTGGAACAGCTGGAAGGCTTTTCCGCGCCGGCCGTCGCCTGGGAAATGGACATACTGCCGGCCCGCGTGGCGGACTACGCGCCTTACATGCTGGACCAGCTTTGTGCCGGCGGCGCGGTGGCCTGGCTGCGGCTGATGCCGCCGCGCGCCGGCGATGAGGAGCGCCGTGCCGGCCCGGTGCGCACCACGCCCATCGCCTTTGTGGCGCGCGAGACGCTGCCGCACTGGCGTGCGCTGGCCGATTATCCGGACAGCGCCGCACGGCATCTTTCCCACACGGCACAAACCGTGCATGAGGCGCTCAAGCGCCATGGCGCGCTGTTCTTTGCCGATCTCACACAGTCAACCGGACTGTTGCGCACTCAGGTGGAAGCCGCGCTTGCGGAACTCACCGCCTGGGGGCTGGCCACCGCCGACAGTTTCGCGGGTCTGCGTGCGCTCATCACGCCGGTGAGCAAACGCGCACCGCTGGCGCGTTCCGCCGGTTACCGCCTGCGGCGCGGCGAGCCGCCGGGCGTGAACGAGGCGGGACGCTGGGCGCTGGTACCGCCGCGTGCCGTGAGCGGTGATACGTCCACCGGGGCGGAGGCTCTGACGCATGTCGCCGGGATGCTGTTGCGGCGTTACGGCGTGGTGTTCCGCAAGGTATTGGAGCGGGAGAACGCGTTGCCGCCGTGGCGGGAGCTGCTCTATATATATAGGAGGCTTGAAGCCCGCGGCGAAGTGCGCGGCGGGCGCTTCGTGGACGGCTTTGCCGGCGAACAGTTCGCGCTGCCCGAAGCCGTGGGCGCGCTGCGCGAGGTGCGCCGACGCGAGAGGGCCGGCGAACTGGTGTCGGTGTCCGCGGCCGACCCGCTCAATCTGGTGGGCATCGTCACGCCCGGCACGCGCGTGCCGGCCATGGGCGAGAACCGCGCGCTGTATCGCGACGGCGTGCCGGTAGCGGTGCAGGTGGCTGAAGAAGTGAAGTTTTTGCAGCCAGTGGCGGCGGAAACCGAATGGACGCTGCGTACCCGCCTGTTGCGCAGGGAGTTTCCGCCGGTTTCGGGTGTCGTCCAGTAAGGGAGTATGCTTTTCCGGCGCGCAGCGTGATCTCCGGAGGTGCCTTGTGTCCAAAATCACCCGCAGAAAAAAATCCACCCACCGCAAGCGTGCAGCGGCGAAAACGCTGCATGCGCAGCGTTTCCCCGGCGAGACCGCCGCCTACCGCAAGGCGCGCGACCGGCTGCTCAAGGCCGAAATTGATCTACGCCGGCGGGTCGAGGCGGTGGCTGTCGCGCGCCGCAAACTGCGCACAGGTGGCGCGGTACCGCAGGACTACGTGTTCGAAGGTGTGGATGAACTCATGGGCGTGCGTCGTGTGCGGCTCTCGGAGCTGTTCGCGCCCGGCAAGGACACGCTCGTTCTATACAATTTTATGTACGGCCCGGCCATGGAGCGGCCGTGCCCCATGTGCACCTCGATGCTGGATGCACTCGATGGTAACGCGCAACACATCACCCAGCGGGTGAATCTGGCGGTGGTGGCCAAATCGCCGCTGCCGCGCATCCTGGCATTCGCACAGGAACGCGGCTGGCGGCGGGTGCGGCTGCTGTCCTCGGCTGGCAACAGCTACAACCGGGATTATTTCGGCGAGGGTGCCGACGGCAAGCAATGGCCTGCATTGAACGTCTTTCGCAAGCGCGGCGCTGCCATCCATCACTTCTGGGGAACGGAACTGATGTTCGTACCCGGCGAAAAAGGCCAGGACCCTCGGCACGTGGACTTCATGTGGCCGCTGTGGAATCTGTTCGATGTCACCCCTGAAGGGCGCGGGGACTGGTATCCGCGGCTGGACTATTGAACCGCCTGCTGCGCCTCAGGCGCTGGTACCCGGCAGGCTGGTCCTGAGCAGCAGCTTGCGGCGCAGCAGCAGACCCAGCAGGCCGCGGTGCAGATCCTCGCGCAGGCTGGCGGCGTTGAAGTTTGGTCCGGGGCGCAATACCGCCCAGCCGTTGCGGCCGCCGGACTTGACCGCATACAGCGCCTGGTCGGCCATGTTGAACAGCGTTTCCAGGTCCACCGTATCCGGCTGACCCGGCACGAACGGGTGTTCCACGAATCCGATGGAGCAGCGCAGCGCCAGCTGCCCGCTGCCCGGAGTGGTGAAACAGCGGGTCCCGAGTGTCGCGTGCACGCGCGCGATGACCTGCTCGGTCTCTGCGCGCGGCATGGCACGGAACACGATCAGGAATTCCTCGCCGCCCCAGCGGATGAGGTAGTGACCGGCGCGCACGATTTCCTGCAGCGCCGCCGCGAACTGCTTGAGGATCTCATCGCCGGCGAAGTGGCCGTAGCGGTCGTTCACGTCCTTGAAGTGATCCAGGTCCAGCGCCGCGAACACCATGGCCTGGTCGCGGCCTCCCTCGCGGTTGAGCTCACGACGGAACTGGGCCATGTCCAGCGGCAGTTGCTGGGCGAGATAACGCCGGTTCTTGAGGCCGGTGAGCGGGTCGGTCTGGCTCGCCTCCTCCAACTGCTGATTGAGCTTGCGCAGCGCCTCGGTGCGTTCCGCCACGGTGTGCTCCAGCTGCAGGCGCTGGCGGCGCAGGTGACGTACCTGCAGCCGGTAGCCGGCGTACACCAGCAGCAACACGCCGAGAGCCAGCAGCACCCAGAACCAGAGGGTTTCGTAGAAATAGGGTTCAAGCACCACCCCCAGGGAGGCGGTGACGGGGTTCCACACCCCGGCGTTGTTGCTGCCGCGCACCTCGAAGCTGTAGTCGCCGGGCGGCAGGTTGGTGTAGTTCACTCTGCGGTTCATCACGTCCTCGAGCTGCTGCCAGTGCGGGTCGTAGCCGGCGAGCCGGTAGAGCAGCGAGACGCTGTCCGGGTTCTGGAAGCTCAGCACCGAGAAACGGAAGCTCAGATCGCGGTAACGGGGCGGTACCCGCAGCGGTTTGCCGTCGTTGTGCTGCCACGTGCCGTCGAAGCGCACGCCTTCCACCACCACGTCCGGTACCACGGTGTTGAAGCTGATGTGGGTGGTATCGATCATCACCACCCCGTCGCGTGTCGGCAGCCACAGCTGCCCGTTCTGGAACACGCCGCGGGCGTTGCCCGCGCCGTTGCAGCAATAGCCGGGGGCACTGCCGGGTTTATCGCCGCGTTCGGTCATGATCCACTGGGTATCGAGTCGCGAGCCGGAGCCGTGCACCAGCGCCGTCAGCGAGGCGATGCCCAACCGGTAAATGCCGCGGATGCCGCCCACCCACAACCACTGGCCGGCGGCGTCGGCGGTCATGTAGCTCACAGTGTTGGCCGGCAGACCTTCGGCAGCGGTGAGGGCGCGCCAGTGCGTGCCGTCATAAAGATACAGCTTGTGTTCGTGGAAGGTGCCCACCAGCAGCCAGCCGTTGGCGAGTTCGGTGATGGCGGTGACGAAGGCGTGGCTGAGTTCCGTGCCCTGCCCGAGGGGCAGGAAGTGACCGTTCTCGAACTGGTACAGGCCCGAAAGCGTGCCCACCAGCAGCCGGCCGTCGCGGGTCTCGTAGAGCAGCCGGCAACGCGGGTCGGTGAGCCCTGCGCTTTCGCCGAAGTGCTGCAGTTTGGCATCGGCATAACGGTAAAGCCCGCGGCTGGTGGCGAACCAGTAGACACCGTTGTGGTCGCGCAGCATGCCCTGCACGCTGCTGGTCGCCATGGGCGCGAGCACCGCCGGGGTGCGCACGCGGCCGTGGTAGTACACCGCCACCCCCGTTTTGGTGCCGACCCACAGCATCTCGCCGTCGTCCAGCAGGGTGTTGGCATCGGGCTCGGGCAGATCCCCGCCGGGGATCACGGAGACGAAGCGTCCCTGGTGCAGCCAGTACACGCCGTTGGCGGTGCCTACCCACAGGCCGCCGTTGGCGGCGGGCGTGAGCGACCATACCAGCGTATCCCCCAGCCCCTCGGGCGTGGTGAAGCGCCGGCCAAAGCCGTTCCACAGGCGCATGACCCCATGGGCGTGGGTACCGATCCACAGGTCATGCTCCCGGTCCTCGGCCAGCGCCTCCACCTGGGCGGCGGCCGCGCGCGTCCCGGCGGGGACGAATTCCGTCAGCTGGGCGTCATAGATACGCGCCAGTCCGGCGTTGGTGGCCACCCAGAAGTTGCCCGCGGAATCCACGAAACAGGCGTTGATGGCCAGATGCAGTTCGGCGGGATCCCCGGCGAGCCGCTGCCAGCCGTCCGCTGTATAGCGGTAAAGCCCGCGGCTGGTGCCGGCCCAGAGGGCATTCTGGTAGAGACACAGGCGCTGGATGCGGGTATCCGCGCCGCCTGGGGCCGGATGGCTTTGCCAGGCGCCGGCGCGTTGCTCATAGAGCATGCCTTCGCCCCCCGCCCACAGCGCGCCCTGGGCATAGAGCAGCGAGAACAGCGGCTGGGCTGTCAGGCCGGGATCCGGTGCCAGACCGGCGCTGCTCACCCGCAGCAGCCCCGCGCCGCTCGCCGCCAGCAGCGTCCCGTCGGGCTGCTGCACCAGCGCCCGCACGTCCGGGTGGGCATTGAAGTCGGCGGTGGCCCCGGGCGCCGCCTCCAGGGTCTCGAAGTGGTGATCGCGGTATACCGCCACGCCCTTGTTGAGTCCCGCCCACAGCGTGCCGTTCTGGTCCACCAGCAGCGCCTGTACCCACTCCGACGGCAGGTAGTTGCGGAAGCTCGCCCCGTCGAAACGGGCCACCCCGCCCTGGGTGCCGAACCACATATACCCGCTCCGGTCCTGGGCGATGGCCAGCACCGTGATCTGCGGCAGGCCCTGCTCCGTGCCCCAGCTGTCGCTGACGTACTCTTGGAAGGTCTTGCCGGGGTCGAGGGCGTGGGCGGCGGGGACCATGAGCGCCAGCAATAGGGCGCAGACGCTGTATCTGCGCCAGACCCCCTTGAGTCCACGCGGGTTTTTCACCGAGATTCTCGTCTGTCCCTTTCCACAGAATATGTTATACGAATTTCCAATCCGCTACACCTGCCCGGGAAACCCGCCTCAGCCGGCTACCGACGGTTCGCTCCGCCGGTCTTCCTCCAGCAGCAGTTCCAGCTCCTTGGCGGCTTCCCGCGAGGTCTGGATCAGCCTGGTCTCATCCCGGAATACGGCGAACTGGCGCTGCAGCAACTCATCGTCGTGTTTCCTGAACATCGCCAGCGCGCGCCCGGTCTCGTCTGCGTCCATGCCCAGTTCCCGCAGCAGCTCACCGGCAAGTTCGAGGCTGGAGAACAGCGTCTCGCGCACGATGCTTTTGACACCCAGTTCCATGAGCAGATGCGCGTGGTGGCGGTTGCGGGCGCGGGCCAGGATGGTGAGGTTCGGGAAGTGCTTGCGCGCCATCCCCGCAGTGCGTACCGAGGCCTCCACATCGTCGATGGCCAGCACCAGGTAGCGCGCCTGGCCGGCCTTGGCGGCCCGCAGCAGCTCGAGCCGCGAGGCATCGCCGTAATAGATCTTGTTGCCGAAACGGCGGATGACGTCCACCTGCCGGTGATCGGCTTCGAGCGCCGTGAACGCAATGCGTTTCACCCGCAGCAGGCGGCCGACGATCTGGCCGAAGCGGCCGAAGCCGGCGATGATCACCGGATTACCGGGCTCGTCGATGCGGTCGAATTCAGGCGGTGCGTTGTCGTCCTGGAACCGCTGGATGATCTTTTCATTGAAGAGCACCAGCAGCGGCGTGGCCGCCATGGACAGGGTCACCGCCAGGTTGAGCAGCTCCACCAGCGACCGGTCGAAAATATGATAGCCCGCCGCAGTGTTGAAGATGACGAACGCGAATTCGCCGCCCAACGGCAGGTCGAAGGCGAGGTTACGCGGCGCCGGTGCCGGCAGTTTGTATAGCCGGCCCAGCAGATACAGCACCGCGCCTTTCAGCAGCAGCATGCCTGTGACCACTCCGCCGACCACCAGCGGTATCTTCACCAGCAGGCCCAGGTCAACCGACATGCCCACGGCCACGAAGAACAGGCCGAGCAGCAGACCCTTGAACGGCTCGATGTTGGCTTCCAGTTCGTGCCGGTAACTGGAATCCGCCAGCAGCACGCCGGCGATGAACGCGCCGAGCCCCATGGAAAGTCCCGCGGCGTTGGCGATGAGCCCCGCGCCGATGACGATGAGCAGCGCCGTGGCGGTGAAGATCTCCGGATTGCTGAAGCGCACGATGAAGCGGAACAACGGCCGCAGCAGATAGCGTCCGCCGGCGACCAGCGCCGCCACCACCGCCACGATGATGATCACGGAGATGAGCATATGTGAATGCTGGGCCGGCTCGCCGCCGTGCAGCACGCGCAGCAGCGCCAGCACCGGGATGGCGGCGATATCCTGGAACAGCAGGATGCCGAAGGCCGCACGGCCGTGGTGGTCGGTGAGCTGTTTCTTCTCACCGAGCATCTGCAGGACGAAGGCGGTGGAGGACAGTGACAGGCCGAAGCCGGTCACCAGCGCGGCGCTGAGGCCCAGACCCAGCGCACGTGCCGCCAGGGTCAGCAGCAGGGTGCTCACCACCACCTGCACGCTGCCCATGCCGAACACGGTGCGGCGCATCACCCACAGCCGTGACGGCTGCAGTTCCAGGCCGATGATGAACAGCAGCAGCACCACGCCGATCTCGGAGAAATTGAGGATGGCGTCCACGCCGGTGATGAGCTGCAGGCACCAGGGGCCGATCACCACGCCGGCGATGAGGTAGCCCAGCACCGAACCGAAGCCGGACTTGCGCGACAGCGGCACGGCGATGCAGGCGGCCATGAGGAAAACCACGGCTTGCGGGAGAAAGTTCATGGTGGTCTCCGGGCGGGGATGACCTAGCTTACGCAAGTCGCGCACCGGCATGTAGGGCGGTTCCCGGAGCCGCGTGTTTATCGCAGCGGGAGGCCATTCCCGGCGATGAGCCACGGGCGGCTGCAAGCATGGGCGCGTTTCCCGGGCCGTGCCCGCCACGCGCACGGCAGCGGTCTGCGCCCTGTGGTCACCGCCTCCGCTGCCGGCCACTCTGCAGGCACCGCCACGGGCTGCTATCTTAAGAGGCCATCCCGTGAGGGTGCGCGGCTGTCATCATGGCGGATCACGCGGCGTCCGCCGGAGAGGGCTCAGTCAGAGAGGGGAATGATGCAGGCCATCACCGCAGACAAGCAGGCCCGGCTGGACGCGCTCGCGGTCATGCGTTCGCGGGCGTCGAGCTACGCCCTCTACGGCACCCTGATCGCCGCCGCCAGCGTGGTGATCGGCACGCTGCTGGTGGCCTATATCGGCGCCCAGGCCATCACTGTGGATTCCATCGCCGGCGCGCAGCAGTCCAATATCGCGCTGTGGGTGCTGGATTGCATGCCGTTCGTATTCGCCGCCTGGGGACAGTACGCCAGCCTGCGGATGGCGCGTGAGGCCAACGACCTGATCCGCGACAGCACCCGCGACCTGCGCACCGCCCTCAAGGAGGAACAGTTCACCAGCCAGGCGAAGAGCGATTTCTTCGCGCGCATGAGTCACGAGCTGCGCGCACCGCTCAACGGCATCGTCGGCATGAGCGAACTGCTGGTGAGCGGGGAGCTCACTGAGGAGCAGCGCCGCCAGATCGGCATCATCCAGAGCTCGGCCCAGAACCTGCTCAGCCTCATCAACGACATCCTGGATCTCTCCAAGATCGAGGCCGGCAAACTGCTGCTGGAGAACATCGAATTCAACCTGCAGGAGTGCATCGAGGGCGCGGTGGCGGTACTGGCGCAATCAGCGCAACGCAAGGGACTCAAACTGGTGGTGCTGATCCAGCCGGACGCGCCGCGGCGGCTCATGGGTGATCCCGGGCGGCTGCGTCAGATCATCATCAACCTGGTGAGTAACGCCATCAAGTTCACCGAGCAGGGCGAGATCGTGGTGACCGCGCAGTTCACCGCGACACCGGCGCAACAGCTGCGCACGCTGCGGGTGGAGGTGGCGGACAGCGGTATCGGCATCGCCCGGGAGGAACAGGCGAGACTGTTCATGCCCTACCATCAGGCGGGCGGCAACGAAACCGTCAAGGCGCAGGGCACGGGGCTCGGACTGGCCATCGCCCGTGAGCTGGTGGAAGCCATGGGCGGGGAGATCGGCGTCGACAGCACACCGGGCAAGGGCAGCCGCTTCTGGTTCAGCGCACGCCTGGGCGAGCCGGCGCACGCCGCCGCGGAAACCGCGGCCCCCAGCATCCGTCTCGAAGCGCTGCGGGTGCTGGTGGTGGATGCCAATGACAGCAGCCGGCGTATCCTCGCCGATCAGCTGCGCGCACTCGGCATGCAGGCCGAGGAGGCGCGCGACGGCATCGAGGCACTGCAGCAGGTGCTGCTGGGTGTCAAGCATGACCGGCCCTTCGATTTGCTGCTCACCGACATCTTTCTGCCGCACATGCCGGGCGATGTGCTTGGGCAGGAACTGCGGCAACGCGCGGAGACCGCCGCTGTGGTATTGGCGGTGGTGACCCACAGCGGTGCGCGCGGCGAAGCGGCGCGCCTCAACCAGTTGGGGTTCACCGGCTATTTCGGCAACGGCATCCCGCCCGCGGAACTGCGCGAGGCGGTGGCTGCGCTGATGGCGACGCGCGGGCTGGATGAGGAACAGCGCCGCCGCCGCGGCCCTGTGACCCGCTATACCCTGAACGAGAAGCGCCAGGAAGGACGGCGGCTGCTGCTGGTGGACGACAGCGAGGTGGATCGGGAGGTAAGCCTGCGCGCCATTACCGACAGCGGCTGCAGCGCCGACGTGGCCGTCAACGGTACCGAGGCGCTCGCTGCCCTGGAGCACAACGTTTATGCCGCGGTGCTGCTGGACATGCACCTGCCGGACATGGACGGGCCGGAGTTGTTGCGCCGCCTGCGTGCGCGCGGCGATGCCAACGGACGCGTACCGGTGATCGCACTCACCGCCGGTCTCGATGACGCCGAGCGACGGCGCTGCCGTGAATTCGGTGTCGGCGAGTTCCTCATCAAGCCGGTGGAGCAGGCACTGTTCCGCCATGCACTCGCCCGCTACCTGACGCTGGCCGAACCGGTGGACGGCACGGCAACCGCGCAGGCGCGGCTGCAGGCGCTGTTCTTCCGTGAAGCCACCCAGCGTCTGGCCTCCGCCCGTGCCGCGCTTGCCGCCGGGGATGCACACGCCATCGCCGCCGAGGCGCATACCCTCAAGAGCATCACCGCGTACGTCGAGGCCCATGGCATGCGCAGCGCGGCGGTGCGGCTGGAGGCTGCGGCCGGAGCCGGCCGGTTCGAGGAGGCCGAAACGCTGCTCGCGGAAATGCAGCGCGAGCTCACCGCAATGCGGGGCGTGGAATCAGACCCGACCGTGTGCGTACGGCGCTAATGCCGGCTTGACACGGCATGGGAGCCGGGTAAGGTGTGCGCCAATTCAATCCGCCGGACTCCCGCATGAACACCGTCATCGCCGCGCGCCGCTGGTTCTTTTACGGCTTGCTGTGCCTGCCCTACCTGGGGATCCTGTGGGTGCCGTTCTACAACCGCATCGATCCGGTGGTGTTCGGCATCCCGTTCTTCTACTGGTTCCAGTTCACCTGGATCATCGTCACCGCCATCATCACGGCGATCGCCTATTTTGCCCGGGTATAAGCCCACGCACTGGAGGTGTACGTGAACTGGACGGCGCTGATCGTATTTGTTTTGCTGTTTGCCCTGGTGACGGTGCTGGGGTTCGTGGCCGCCAGCTGGCGCAGGGCGGATCTGAATCATCTGCACGAATGGGGTCTCGCCGGCCGGCGATTCGGCACCGTGGTCACCTGGTTCCTGCTGGGCGGCGATCTCTACACCGCCTACACCTTCATCGCGGTGCCGGCGCTGGTGTTCGGTGCCGGGGCCATCGGTTTCTTCGCGCTGCCCTACACCCTCATGGTGTTTCCATTCGTGTACCTGGTGTTCCCGCGCCTGTGGTCGGTGGCGCGCAGGCACGGCTACGTGACGGCGTCGGATTTCGTGCGCGGCCGCTATGACAGCGGTCTGCTGGCGCTGGTGGTGGCCATCACCGGCATCCTCGCCACTATGCCGTACATCGCCCTGCAACTGGTGGGCATCCAGGTGGTGATCGCCGCCATGGGCTTCACCGGCACCGGCCTGGCGGGCGATCTGCCGCTCATCCTCGCCTTCGTGATCCTGGCGGCCTACACCTACACCAGCGGCTTGCGGGCGCCGGCGCTTATCGCCATCGTCAAGGACCTGCTCGTCTACATCACCATCATCGCCGCGCTCATCGTCATTCCGGCGCAGCTGGGCGGTTTCGCGCACATCTTCGCCAGCATCCCGGCCGACAAACTGCTGCTCAAACCGCCGGCGGGCGGCAACCTCGGCAGCTACAGCGCTTTCGCCACGCTGGCCCTCGGTTCCGCGCTGGCGCTGTTCCTGTATCCGCATGCGGTCACCGGGTTGCTGAGCGCCAGCAGCCGCCAGGTGATCAAGCGCAATATGGCGCTGTTGCCGGCCTATTCGCTGGTGCTGGCGCTGATCGCGTTCCTGGGGTACATGGCGGTAGCGGCGGGGGTCGAGCACGACCCGCAGTACGCCGCGTATTTCAGGAGTTACGGTGCCAATTTCGCGGTGCCGGCGCTGTTCCTGCATTCCTTCCCGGCCTGGTTCGCGGGACTGGCCTTTGCCGCCATCGCCATCGGCGCGCTGGTGCCTGCCGCCATCATGTCCATCGCCGCCTCCAGCCTGTTCACCCGCAACATATATAAGGAGTACCTGCGGCCCCGGGCTACGCCGGCACAGGAGGCCGGCACCGCCAAGCTCATGTCGCTCATCGTCAAACTCGGGGCACTGGCTTTTGTCATATTCCTGCCGGCCTCATATGCCATCCAGCTGCAGCTGCTGGGCGGGGTGTGGATCATCCAGACGCTGCCGGCCGTGGTCATCGGCCTGTATGGACGCTGGCTGCACCGCTGGGCGCTGGTGGGCGGCTGGCTCGCGGGCATGCTGACGGGCACCGCCATGGTGGCGGCGCAGCACTTCAAGAGTTCCATCTTCCCGCTGCACCTGGGTGCATTCATCGTGCCCGGTTACGCCGCGCTGTATTCGCTCATCATCAACATCGTGGCCGCCGTCGTGCTCACGCTGCTGCTGCGTGCCTTGCGGGCGCCCGCCGGTGCGGATGCCACGGCGGCGGACGACTATCGGCATGACACGGCCTGAGCCATGAGCACTGAACGGCTTATCGGCCTCGCCGCCGCTGCGCTCACGACCGTCTCGTTCGCGCCGCAGGTGTGGCGCTCGTGGCGCAGCCGCGATACCCGCAGCACCTCGCTGCCGATGTACGCGGTGTTCACTGTCGGCGTGGGGTTGTGGCTCATCTACGGCCTGATGCTGCACGACCTGCCTATCACCCTGGCGAACGCGATCACGCTGGTGCTGGCACTGGCGGTGCTGGTGCTCAAGCTGCGCTACGGTTGAATCACCCCGGATGGGCGCCAGCGCAAACCAATTTTCACAGGCACAGCGGCAGCGCCACTGCCGGCTTGCCGGCGGGCTGCATCTGCAGGTGGATGTCAGCCGGGGTCACGCCGCATAACACTGAAGCTACGCGGGGGAATGAGATGCCGATATGGTCCAGTCCATTCCCGGACTTCCCGGCTTTCTGTACCATGTCCTGCAGTTCGTCGTAGGAGATGGACGCGCGGGGTGTGTCCGCCATCGCGAGCGGTGTGAGCAGCGACAATGCCAGCAGCCATGATGCGCGGAACCTGGGATATCCCATATGCGTTGTCCATGAACGGTTAAACGCAGCTTAGACAGGAAGCGGCGATGATGCAAAGGCAGGCATGGATTTTGTCGGGGTTGCTGCTGCTCGCCGGCGCGGGTGCCGCCGCGCAGGCGGATGAGGGCGATGACTCGATCTACGCGCCCGGCACCAGCGCCGCCATCGAGCTCGGCGGTTATCACACCGACTTCGCCTATGCTGACGGCAAGCATGCGGTGGACATCAACCGTTATGCCGTGACCCTCGGCGAACCCATCAACGAGGACGCCACATTCGGTCTGCAGGGCGGCTATTTCACCCTCGGCGTGGACAACGCCACGCTCATGCCGCTTGCCGAATCCGGCGGCCGCTTCCTCGGCCTGTTCGGCGACTACAACACGCGACAGGGCGATTACCTCAATTTCGAGGCGCGCGTGAGTTACACCTGGTACGGCGACGGTTTCCGGGGTCCGAACCAGCAGGCCGACGTCACCTGGTACGAGACCCTGGTGTCCGCCGGTCCGGTGTTCCGCTGGCAGCGCTGGCAGGTGTCGGCCGGGGGCTTCTACCAACGCTTCGACGGCACCGAGACCGACAGCGGCAGCCTCAACCAGAAACTGGATTTCTCCGCCGCCCGCGCCGGCGGCGCCTATTTCGGTTTTGCCTATTTCCTAGACCGCACCGGTTCCGTAGGTATCTACGCCACCGGCGGCGCGCGCCACGGCATCAACCTGGTGTTCAAGCGCGAGTTTTAGCCGCGGGCCGCGAACCCAATGCGTCCACTGACGGCAGATTTCCAGAAGCATCCGCCGTCCGGGAGAAAACCATGATTGCCTCATGGATAGTGCCGGCCGCAAGCGGTGAGGGGTGAGGCGTGAGGAGAGAGGGGTGATGGGCGCGGTATGATACAGCTCTGAAATATCCACTTGCTGACTTGGGAGAATCGCATGGATCATTGGATGGCGTTGGCATTTCTGGCAGTCGGGATCATCCTGGCGGTCGTGGAGATGGCCACACTCACCTTCTATCTGGCGGCCCTGGCGTTCGCTGCACTGGTTACGGCCCTCTACACCTGGCTGCATGCGTCCGCGGGCTGGCAGGCGGCCCTGGTGTTCGCCGTCGCCGCCGTCATCGCCCTGCCGCTGGCCCATCTGCTGCGCCGGCGCCTGCAGGCCAGCCGCAGCAACAGCGGTCTGGACGACATGGACAAAGGCGCGCTGGTGACGGTGGCGGAGGACAGCTACGGCATCCTCAAAGTGAAGTACCGCGACTCCCTGTGGGAGGCGGTATGGGAAGGCGGCGGCAAGCCGCAGATCGGCGCGCGCGCCGAAGTGGTGGCGCGCGACGGCTCGCGGCTGCGCATCAAAGCCATCGGTTGACGGCGATACTCAGGCAATCCTAAGGAGCATCTTCATGGACATTTCCATTTCGGCCATCGTCGGTTTACTCATCATCCTGTGGGCAGCGACGATGATCATCCGCGCGGTGCGCATCGTGCCACAGCAGCAGGCCTGGGTCATCGAGCGTCTGGGCAAGTTCCACGGGGTGCTGACCTCGGGCATCCAGATCATCGTGCCGTTCTTCGACCGCGTGGCCTACCGCTTCGACATGCGCGAGATCCCCATGGACGTGCCCGAGCAGGTGTGCATCACCCGGGACAACACACGCCTGTCGGTGGACGGCGTGCTCTACTACCAGATCACCGACGCGCAGAACGCCGCCTACGGCACCAGTAATGTGATCACGGCAGTGGTGCAGCTGGTGCAGACCACCATGCGTGCCGAGGTGGGCAAACTGGCGCTGGACGAATGCTTGTCACAGCGCGACACACTCAACCGCGGCGTGGTGGACGTACTCACCCAGGCCGCCACCAGTTGGGGCGTGAAAGTGCTGCGTTACGAGATCCGCAATCTCACGCCGCCGGACGAGATCCAGAGAGCCATGGAGCTGCAGCTCACCGCCGAGCGCCAGAAGCGCGCCGCCATCGCCAAGTCCGAGGGCGAACGTCAGCAGGCCATCAACCAGTCGGAAGGCCAGAAACAGAGCCAGATCAACAACGCCGAGGGCGAGCGGCAATCCGCCATCCTGCGCGCCAACGGCCAGGGGCAGGCCATCGCCACCGTGGCGACGGCCACCGCCAAAGCCATCTCCGACATCGGCAAGGCCGTGGCCGGCGAAGGCGGCGCCGAAGCGCTGCACTACCAGCTCGGTCAGCAGTGGGTGCAGCAGTGGGGCCTCATCGCCAAGAACTCCACCGTAACCGTGGTGCCCGCGAACATGGGCGATCTCTCCGCCATGGTGGGCTCACTGCTGTCGCAGGCGGGGAATGCCAAGATGGGAGTGAAGAGCTGAGTTATTTGTAATGGTTGTGGATTGGCGTTTAGACCGTGAAAATACAGTATTCTAGGAGTATTAGTTCGTAATAATTTAACTGAATGGTGAGTGGGCAGTATCATGTTAAAAGCAACGCACATTAAAAATTTTCGATCTGTTGAGAACGCTACAAATCTTGAACTAGCGCCTATCACTGTTATTTACGGACCCACATCTGCTGGTAAATCTACCATATTGTATGGATTGTGCGCACTCAGAAATTTTGTTTTGAAT
>JAGWNO010000138.1 GCA_028871235.1 Gammaproteobacteria bacterium | reverse complement strand
CGGATCGCCGTCGTGCAGCAGGCGGCCGCTGCCGTTCGCGGCGGTGTCGGTGACGCTGCCGACAGCGACCAAAGCATCGCCGGCCTGTTCGGGCGGGGCGCCCGGCGTCTGCGCGACTTGGGCGGGAAGCTCCTGTGCCGGCGCAGACGCAGCCGGCACGGCGGCCGCCGCCATGCTTACGGCGATGACCAGGGATACAAGCGGCTGGCGCATGGCACATCTCCCCCGAAGACCGGCTATAAGGATAACAGCAGCACGAAAAAGCCGGATGGAACCGCTTCCATCCGGCTGTATATAACGCCTGGGCGGCGGGCGACGCCGACGCCCGGCCGGCGGCAGCCGTTTATTTAAGCTGATCCACCATCTTCATCTCCGGCACCGCCAGGAAGGTGTCGGGATTGTTCGGATCGTTGCTCACCGGCAAGGTGCCGCACATCAGCTGCGACAGCGTGGTCTTGCCATCCACGCCCGGCTGGGTACCGCCACCCAGGTCGTATCGCAACACCTGGCCCCGGGCATTCCATTCCTTGGGCAGGTCGCGGGCATTCTGCCGCACCTCCACCGTCACCTCGATCCATTTGCTCCAGCCCCAGGTCTCGGTGTGGTAGTTGTACGGGTTGCCGTCATTGGAAGCGACGGTCGCATGCCAGTTCACGAGATCGAAGGAATTCTGATTAAGGCCGACACAGTTGGTGACCAGCTGCTTCACCGCGGCCTTGACGATGTCCTGGTTGCCGGTCCCGGTGCTGGGCCCAAGAGTCACGGTCTTGTCCGGTGTCTTGGAACAGGCGGCAGCCATGACAGCCAGGAGGCATGCAATCAGCAATTTTTTCATGGAAGGTCCCTACGAATGGCGGTAAATAGTTGTGAAAAGTATAGCTCAGGAATTCCGCCCGGTAAGCGCGAAACTCGCGGAACTTTCAGATTCAATCCATGGCCGTTCCGCGAACGCGACATGTGTTGTGCCGTTCAAGGGTGGCGCCAGTGACGACGGATGAAGAACAGCAGCAACATCACCAGCAGGATTATCACTCCCACCATGAAGAACATGCTGGCCTCGTCGAAGAACGCGGCGTAGTGGCGGATATGCCGCCCAAGCCGCCAGGTGCCGAAACCCCAGAGCGCTACCCACAACGCCGCCCCGCAGGCGTTGAACAGCAGGAAGCGCCGGAACGGCATCTCGGCGGTGCCGGCCACGATGCCGTTGACCTGGCGCAGCACCTCGAAGAAGCGCGCGAACGCCACGAACCAGCCGCCGTAGCGGGCGAAGGACGCCTCCATGCGCTGCACCTGCTGTTCCCCGACGCCGACGTATCTGCCAAGCCGCAGAATCAACCGGTGGCCGCCCTTGAGTCCGATCCAGTAGCCGAGGCTGTCGCCGATCACCGCCGCCAGGAAAGCAGTGGCGCACACTGCCGCGATGTTGAGCTTGCCCTGGCTGGCAAGCACCGCGGCGGCGATCAGCAGCGTCTGTCCGGGCGCCGGCACGCCGAAGCTCTCGATGAAGATCACCGCAAACAGCACCGGATAACCGTAACTGCTGAGATACGGTCCCAGGAACTGCATGGAATCATGGAAGATGCCCATGGGGTAGATGTTGTTGTTACGCGGTTGACGGCATGGTAACAGAAGCCGTGACGGCCATTGCCACTAATTCATTTTGTCCGAGGACGGCGGCCGCACCGCCTGGGCGTGATTCAACAGCAGCTGTTCGCAGGCGCGCACGTCCAGCGGCTCGCTCAGCAGGTAGCCCTGGATGAGTTCACAGCTCTCCAGCTGCAACCACTTGAGCTGCGCCTCGTTCTCCACGCCTTCCGCCACCACCCGGATGCCGAGCGAATTGGCCAGCTGGATGGTGGCGCGCGCCACCGCCGCGTCCTCGTGGCTGGTGGCCACGTCACGCACGAAACTCTGGTCGAGCTTGAGCACGTCGATGGGGAAGCGCCTGAGATAACCCAGGGAGGAATTGCCGGTGCCGAAATCATCCAGCGCCAGGCGGATGCCCAGGCCGCGCAGTTTCCGCAGCTCATCGAGATTGCCCTCATCGTTGGACAGCGCCACGCTTTCGGTGATCTCCAGCAGCAGCGCGGTGGGCGGCAGCCCGGTCTCGCCGAGAATCCGGCCCACGATACCGGCGAGATCGGGCACCGTGAACTGGCGCACCGACAGGTTCACCGCCATGTGGAATTCGCCGCCGTGCAGCTGCCGCCAGCGTACCGCCTGCTGGCAGGCTTCGCGCAGCACCCATTCGCCGATGGGGATGATGAGGCCGGTCTCCTCCGCCAGCGGGATGAACTCCGTGGGCGGTACCAGGCCGAACTCGTGACTTTGCCAGCGGAGCAGTGCCTCGACACCCATGAGTTTGCCGTTCAGCAGATCGAACAGCGGTTGATAATGCAGCGTGAGTTCGCCGCGCGGCAGCGCCTTGCGCAGCTCCACCTCGCGTTTCACACGCTGCAGCACCGCATCGTGCATGTCCGGCGTGAAGAACTGGTAGCGATTGCGGCCGCGATGCTTGGCGCGGTAGAGCGCGGTGTCGGCGTTGCTGAGCAGGCTCTTGGCGTCCGGGCTGCCCGCCGCCAGCAGGGTGATGCCGACGCTGCAGGACACGCGCAGTTCGGTCTCGTTCAGCAGCATGGGTTTGGCGATGGTGCGCAGGATGCGCTCCGCCAACACCTCGATCTGCTCGTGGTCGCGCACCTCCTCGATGATGAGGATGAACTCGTCTCCGGACAATCGCGCCACCATGTCGTGCACACCGATGCAGCGGCGCAGGCGCTGCGCCACGCGCTTCAGCACCTCGTCACCGGTCTGGTGGCCGAGGGAATCGTTGATGTGCTTGAAGCGGTCCAGGTCCACGAACAACACCGCCAGCTGCGCATCGCCGCCGCGCGCGCGCATGATCGCATGCTTGAGCTTCTGTTCGAACTGGGTGCGATTCGGCAGGCCGGTGAGCGCATCGTAGTTGGCGAGCTGGGTGAGCTGTTCCTCGGCGCGCTGCCGGTCCGACATCTCGGTGCGCAGCTCATCGGCGAGGTCGGCGTAGGCGAAACGCACGTTGAGCTGTTCCACCAGCCGCTGGTGCATGCCGATGGCCATGCGCGCCAGGATCGCCGCCATCACAACCGAGAGCAGCGCGGCGGTGAGCTGTATTTCGTGCAGCTCGCTGACCAGCCGTATGGTCAGCGGCAGCGACGCCACGAACAGGAACAGCAGATAGCCGCCGATCAGCGCCGACAGCGCCGGCATGGCCACCGCGCAGGCACCCATGATGACGATGGTGAGGAACATCTGATGGGCCACGTCGCCAGGCGGGAACAGCAGGATGCCGGCCAGGCCCCAGCCGAGGGCGGCCAGCAGGTTGCCGATGTTGAAGCGCCGCTTCCACAGACCGCTGTCGGTGAAGGGCGCAGTCAGCATGCGGAAACGTCGGCCCAGCAGGCCGCGGCCGCATTCCACCACCACCATATAGATGAGCCAGGCGGCCATGATGCGGGGGTCGAGGGCGGTCTCGCGGAACATGAACACCAGCAGCACCGCGACGGCTATGCCCGCGAGGTGCATGCCGCGGGTGTTCTGGAAAAGGATGTTGGTGAGTTCCGCCTTGACCTGCCGGCTGAGGTCCCGGCGGGGTACGAGCGTATTGGCCATGGTGGCGATAGCCATCAGGTCTCCCGGTTTCCCTGGCCCGTCCTCCCCGGGCGGCAGGCTACCTCAATAAGGGTGAGCGAGCTGCGGCCAGTGTGCAGACTCGACGTGGCCCTGTCCAGAGGCGGCCGCGCCGGGGGCGGACCTGGAAAACCGGGCGCTGGCACGCGCGCGGAGGCGTCCAATGGCGGATATCCGCCGCCGGGCGGTCTTGTGAGCGACCGCGGGCGCGAGGCATGATGTAGCCCCTTCCAGGATGGGAGCAGGGAGACCGCTGCGTGGGACCCAACGAGATTCTCAATCAGCTCGTGCTGCAGTATTTCGGGCTCGCCAGCCAGGTGGTGGCGGTGGTGCTGCTGGTGGTGCTGTTCGGCCTGCTGCGGCGCTTCGCCGACCGGCGCGCCTATTTCCACGCCTGGGGCGCCGCCTGGGTGGCCATGGCCATCGCCCTGGCGGCGCTCGTCCTGCGCTTCAACGTGCTGCCGGATCTGCTCGGCAACGGCAGCGAGTACGCCTGGTGGGTGAAGCTCTGCTACTTCGTCTATCAGTTCGGCAAGCTCGCATTCCTGGTGATGCTGTTGCGCGGCACGCTGCTCTATGTGCGCGGCGCCGCGGCACCGCCGCTCGGCCATGCACGCAGCTTATGGAGTGCGGCCGTGGTCATCGCGCTGCTGTCGGTGGCGTTCTCGGCCAACCTGCAGGCGCTCATGTTCTGGCAGGGCTTGTGCAACGTGGCGGTGTTCACCTGGTGCGCATGGGCGCTGCTGGTGCTGCCGGCGGCGCGCCGTAATCTCGGCACCCGCACCATCGGCACCTTCATGACGGCGACCATGTTGCTGTGGCTGGGTTACCTGACAGCGCTCATGCACGTGGCGTTCCCGGACGTGCACATGGGTACCACGCTGTTCCAGGAGCTCTCCGGACGCAACACCTATATCGACCTGATCCTCGACATGTTGCTAGCTTTCGGCATGGTGCTGGTGCTGTTCGAGGACGCCAAACGCGAGATCGATACGGCCCACAATGAATTGCGCATCGCCCATGAGCAGCTGCTGCGGGAATCGCTGCTGGATTCCATGACCGGCGCCTACAACCGCCGCGCCTTCAACGAGGGCGCCGGACTCGAGGATGTCAAGGGCAGTTTCGGCGCACTGGTGGTGTTCGACATGGACAACCTCAAGGACGTGAACGACGTGTACGGTCACAAGTACGGCGACCAGCTGCTCTGCCATTTCGTCTCGGTGCTGCGCCAGAGTCTGCGGCCCTCTGACAAGCTCTACCGCCTCGGCGGCGACGAGTTTCTGGCGGTCATGCCGCGGGCGGTGGCGAGCGTGGCGGAGCCGCGCATGCAGCAGCTCATCACCGACGCCTCGCCGCTGGTGGTGAACGAGACCGGCGCCCGCATCCGCCTGCACGTCAGCATCGGGGT
>JAGWNO010000137.1 GCA_028871235.1 Gammaproteobacteria bacterium | reverse complement strand
GCTACGCAATGCTGCCAGCGCCTGGCGCGCCGACTCCTTTGCCATTACTGCAACGATGCGGCCTTCGCAGGCGAGATACAGGGGGTCGTAACCCAGCAGTTCGCACACCGACTGCACCGGTTCGCGCACCGGGATGCGGTCTTCCTGCAGGCGCAGGCATAGTCCAGTTCCGCGCGCCAGTTCGTTGGCTACCGTGGCCAGCCCGCCGCGGGTGGGGTCGCGCATGAATCGCAAGCTTGGAATCCGGCACAGGGCCTGGGCAGCCTCCAGCACGCTGGCGGCATCGGATTTCAGTTCGCCGTGAAAGCCGAATTCCTCACGCGCCAGCAACACGGCCGCGCCATGGTTGCCCACGGCACCACTCACCAGCACCTGGTCGCCACTCTGGATGTGTTGCATACCGAGTCGCAGATCGCGGGGCCGCACCCCGAAACCGGTGGTGGCGAAGTACACGCCGTCCGCTTCGCCGCGGCGCACCACTTTGGTGTCGCCCGCGATGACGGATACCTTGCTGTCGCGCGCTGCCTGGGCCATGGCATCCACCAGCCGTTGCAGCAAGGCGATTTCGGTGCCTTCTTCGATGAAGGCGTTGAGGGTCAGATACTTGGGCAGTGCGCCGGATACCGCCAGGTCGTTGATGCTGCCGTGCACCGCCAGGGAACCAATGTTGCCTCCGGGAAATTCCAGGGGGTGCACGGTGAAGCCGTCGGTGGTCACCACCAGCTCGCCGTCCGGCAGATCCGGAATGCCCACCGCATCCAGGCCAGTATCCAACAGCGGATTGGCGAGCCGCGTGGCGAACAGTTCGTCAATGAGCTCGCGCATGTAGCGGCCGCCGTTGCCGTGGGCCAGGGCGATGTGGGTTTCTTTCATCACAGTCCGCGGCGCAGGCGCGCACCGGCTTCAATGATCTGGCCAAAACTGATGGCTGCATCATTGACCGGCATGCGCTCAGGTATATATAAGTTGAAGCCGTCCGCCAGCAGCAGCTCGCGTACCTGGGTGGTCAGCACATCATTCTGGAACACGCCGCCGGCCAGGGCGATCTGGTTTACGCCGTGGATGCGCCGCGCCCATTGCGCCTGGGCGAGCAGTGTGTGGGCCAGACTGGAATGAAAGCGTTCTGCACGCACAGCGGCCGTTGTGCCGGTGTCCATGAGCATTTGCAAAAGCGGCGCCCAGTTGCTGCGCCGTAAACCATTACTGTCCTTGTACAACGGGAGCTCTACCGGCTCGCGGGGTTCCCGGCACAGGGCCTCCAGCTGCATGGGACCCTGGCCCTCGAAGCTGGCATTGGTGACCACAGAGGTTAAAGCGGCGGCTGCGTCGAAAAGCCGGCCAATGGCAGTAGTAAGCGGGGAATTTACATGGTTTTGCCAGGCATGATGCAGCAATGGATTGGACTCAATGCCGGCGCAACGGCTGCCGGTTTCCCAGCACACACCCAGTGCCGAGCGCCACGGCTCGCGGGCGGCCAGTTCACCGCCCGGCAGGCGAAACGGTCGGAAGCTCGCGATCCGTTGCCAGGCGCCGGGGCGTCCCAACAGCGCTTCGCCGCCCCACAGCGTGCCATCCTCTCCGAAACCGACGCCGTCCCAAGTGAAACACAGGCAGGGCTCGATGAGACTGTATTCACCCACGGCGGCGGCTGCATGGGCATGGTGATGATAAATATGCATGAGGGGCAGGCCGGTGGTCTTGGCCCAACGACTATTGGGAAAATCCGGATGCGCATCGCACACGATGCGTTCGACGCGCACTCCGTACAGCGACTGCAGGTCCTCGGCAACCTGCTGGAACACCTGCCGGCTGCGCGGGCTGGCCAGATCGCCGATGTGGGGCGAAACGATGACGCGGTCATCCCAGGCCAGGGCCACGGTGTTTTTCAGGAACGCACCGGCGGCCAGCAACGGCTGCTGGAGTTTCATATCCAGTCGCATTTCCAGCGGCGCATTGCCGCGGCCGATACGGATCGGTCGCAACTTCTCCGCCACTAAGCGGAACACCGGATCATCGGCGGGACGCTGGATGGGGCGGTCGTGATGCAGGCAGCCGTCCACCACTTTGCCCAAACGTTGTTCCACATCCTCGGGTTGGGTCAGAACTGGTTCGCCGCTGATGTTGCCGGAGGTGGCCACCAGCGGCCGCTTGAAATCGCCCAACAGCAGATGATGCAGCGGACTGTAGGGCAGCATCAGTCCCACTTCGTTCAGGCCAGGCGCGATGTTGTCTGCCAGTGGCGTGTTGGGTAGTTTCGGTACCAGCACGATGGGCCGCATGGGATCTATGAGCAGTGCGGCCTGGGCTGTATCCAATGACGCCAGGCGACGCGCCCAATCCAGTCCGTCCTCGCCCGAGAGCGGCACCATCACGGCCAGCGGTTTGTGGGGACGGTGTTTGCGCGTGCGCAGACTGGCAACAGCAGTTGCATTGGCGGCATCGCACAGCAGGTGATAACCGCCGATGCCGCGCACCGCGATAATCTCGCCGCGGGAGAGTGCCGCAACGCAGGCTGCAAGTGCCGCTTCGTTCCCTTCGATCACGGAGCCAGCCTGTTGGAATGTCAGGCGTGGCCCGCACACGGGACAGGCCAGGGGCTGGGCATGGAAGCGTCGGTCCATGGAATCACCGTATTCCGCCGCACACTCGGGACACAGGGGGAACCCGGCCATGGTGGTGTTGGGCCGGTCGTAGGGCATGCTGCGGATGATGGTGTAGCGTGGACCGCACTGGGTGCAGTTGATGAACGGATAGCGGTAACGGCGTGCCTGCGGATTGCGCAGTTCCGCCAGGCAGTCGTCGCACAGGAAATAGTCCGGCGGTACATGGATGCGCGGCCGGCTGTCGGCATGGCTTTCGCGGATGCAAAAATCCCGGTGCCCCTCCGGCGCCACCGGTTCGCTGCGCACCAGATGCGGGCGCGCCAGCGGCGGCGCCTGGCTGATGAGTTCGGCGGTGAAGCGTTCCAGCACAGGTTCGTCAGCCTCCGCCTGCACCAGCACCGAACCGGCGTCGTTGTATACCCAGCCATGCACCGCGTGCGCATGCGCCAGGCGATACACAAACGGGCGGAAACCCACGCCCTGTACGCGCCCGTCCAGGGTGATTCTACGGGCGGACATGAGTGCGTCGCGCATGGTTATTCCGCCACCACGGCGTGCAATGCCGGCTGGCTGCGGCTAACTGGCAGTTTTTTCAATTGCCGGTGGCGTGCCAGATGCAGCGGCGTCCAGGCATGCGGCACCCGGTACACGAACTTGTAACGCGCCACGTGATAACTGGGGTCAAAACCGTAGAAATTGAGGCGCATGTGGCGCAGCTCCTCGTCACGGTACGTTTGCAGCGGCCGCAGCACGGCATCCGCTGCAAGGCGTTTGCGCTTGGCTTCCAGCAGTGGCTGGAAAACGTCGTCTGCCGCAAGTTCCTTCACCAGGGATTCAATGTCCGCCAGGAATTGCCGGTTATCGCCGGCAAGGCATTCGTCGATCAGCCCAATACCCATGGCTTGTTTCGCCAGCAGCGGCAAGCGGTGATTCATGATCCGTGGCACACCGTCATCGCCGACACGGCGCGGCAGCAGATAGGTCCAGTACTCGGAGCCGTACAGATTGCCCATGTTCTTGTAGTGGGGGTTGAAGACCGTGCCATGGCGCGCGTAGATGCGGTCTGCGGCCAGTGCCAGGAATACGCCACCGGCCGCAGCGTTGCCACCCATGGCGGCTACTGTCAGGTGATCGTCGGTGGTGATGATTGCGCGACACAGATCGTCCATGGCGTTGATGTTGTGCCAGGATTCTTCCGCTGGGCTGGCGGCGGCTTCGATGTTTGTGAGATTCATGCCGTTGCACCAGAAATCCTCGCCGCCCATTAATACGACAACTTTCGTGGGACGCTGGCGTGCGCGCCGGTAGGCCTCCAGCAGACGCTGGCATTGGGCTGTGCTCATGGCGCCGTTATAGAAATCGAAATACAGGTAGCCACAGTTTCCGTGTTCCTCATAGCGGATGCCGTCGGTGTAGTCCGCCGCCGGTCCGTGTACTTCGGGTAGCGCCTCCAGTGCCAGCCGGTTTTTCTGCAGCACCCGGGTTGCCGGCAACTTGAGTGAGTGTTTTCCTGGAATGACTGCTTTGAGGCGGCCTATCCACACGGCACCATCGCGGGTGGCGCGGCACACTGCCTCTTCGGAACGCGCAATCAGGTCGCCGGGCGTGCCGCGCAGTGCGAATTCCGGCCGGGCGTCGAACAGGCGTACATTCATGTCCAGCAACCGGTCTGCGACGCCCGGATCGCCGTCACCGGCATACAGCTTGCGCAGCACGGTTTCTGTATCATCGTGTTGCCAGTCGATGCGTCGGTCTGCCTGCCGCATGCGCGCCCGCGCCTGGCCGAGTCTGTTTGCGCCACATCCGGAGGACGGCAGCGGCGTGTACGTATGGGTTTTGAATTTGTCGACGGCTTCCAATGCCGCCGATACCGCAGCATCGGTGACTTCGTGGCGATAGAGACTGCTTTTGCGCGCCAGCCGCATGGGAAAGCCGCACCAGGCCCACACCGGTCCCGCATCCAGTTGCTGTTCGGCTTGCAGCACCGTCACACCCCAGCTTTGCTCGCCGTCCAAGATGGCCCAGTCCAGCGCCGAGGGGCCGCGGTCTCCGGGGATGCCGGGATGCACGATCAGGCATACATGCTTGCGCCAGATCTGTTCCGGGATGGCGCGCTTGAGAAACGGCGCGATGATCAGCTCGGGTCGCCACAGGCGCACGGCCTCGATGCTGACTGCATCGTTGATGTCGAACTCCACCGACACTTCGTGTCCGGCGGCCGCAAGTTCGGCATACAGCCGCTGGGAAAGGTTGTTGAAGCTGTGGGTGAGCAGCAGGATTCGCATAGGCGGGATTTACTGGCCGGCGGCAGCGGTGGATTTTGCCGGCTGCGGGCGGCGATAACGGTAGCGGTAGTAGGCGGCGCAGGCACCTTCCGAGGACACCATGCAGGAACCGATGGGGTTGCGCGGCGTGCACACCGTGCCGAAGATGCTGCAGTCGGTGGGTTTCTTGGCGCCGCGGATGATGGCCGGGCACTGGCAGGCCTGGTTTTCACGCACCGGCTTTTGCACCAGGCC
>JAGWNO010000136.1 GCA_028871235.1 Gammaproteobacteria bacterium | reverse complement strand
TGGCTTCGCTGGCCATGGCGGGTTGTCCGGTGAATTTGCTCAGGGTGCTAGGTTAGCAGAAATGTGCAAGCTGCCGCAGCGCTTGCGGTGCCGTGGTGCATCCACGAAGATGGGATACAAGCATCAAACATCAAGGGCAAGCCTCATGAAAATCTGCGTACTCGGCGCCGGCATGGTGGGCGGCGTCATGGCCCGCGATCTGGCCGGGCGCCACGAGGTGACATCGGCCGATCGCAGCGAAGCGGCGCTGGCGCGACTGGCGGCGCATGGCATAGCCACACGCCAACTGGATATCGCTGATGCGCGGGCTTTGGCCGAGTTCGTGCGGCCCTTCGACCTCGTGGTTTCCGCGGTGCCCGGTTTCCTGGGTTTTCGCACCCTCAAAACGCTCATCGAGGCCGGCAAGCATATCGCCGATATTTCCTTCTTCCCGGAAGACGCGTTGCAACTGGACGCGCTGGCAAAAGACAAGGGCGTTACCGCGCTGGTGGATATCGGCGTGGCGCCCGGCATGGACAACCTCATTCTCGGCCATCACGACGCGCAGTTGAAAGTCACGCGCTTCGAGTGCCTGGTGGGCGGCTTGCCGCAACATCCGCAGCCGCCGTTCAATTACAAAGCGCCGTTCTCGCCGATTGACGTGATCGAGGAATACACCCGGCCGGCGCGCCTGCAGCGCGGCGGCCAAGTGGTGACGCTGCCGGCGCTGAGCGAGTGCGAATCCGTGGAGTTCGAAGGCGTCGGCCGGCTTGAAGCCTTTAATACCGACGGCCTGCGTTCCTTGCTCAAGACCATGGCGCACATTCCCGAGATGTCGGAAAAGACACTGCGCTATCCTGGCCACGCGGCGCTCATCGGCGCGTTTGCCCAGGCGGGATTTTTTGCCACCGACCCGATTGAAGTCGGTGCCATGCGTGTGCGCCCGCTGGAGGTGTCGGCCAAATTGCTGCTCGACCAGTGGAAACTCGGGCCCGGCGAGCCGGAATTCACCGTCATGCGCGTGACCGTCGAAGGCGAGGAACACGGCCGGCGACTGCGCCACGTGTGGGAAGTGCACGACAAATACGATGCCACCACCGGTTTCTCCTCGATGGCGCGCAGCACCGGCTTTACCTGTACCGCGGCCGCCAACCTGCTGCTCGAGGGCAAATTCCGCAGGCCCGGTGTGCATCCGCCGGAAACCGTGGGACGCGATGCGGCGTGCTTCGATTTCATCTTGGCCTATCTGCAAGCGCGCCGCGTGGACTATCGCCACCGCAGCCAGCCGCTGTGAATGGCGTCCGATCCGGTCTGCTAAAATACCGCCCCTTTTGGGTAGCGGACAGCGCCATGAACACCGAGGCTTCTTCCTTCGATTCCACTGCCGAGCAGGTGGTGGAGCTTGCCAATCGCGTGAGCGACGAGCGCCCGGAAGCCGATCTCTGGGACATCGCCGACGGCCTGCTGGCCGGAGCGGTGCACTTCTGGTTGTATTCGCGCCAGCCCTGCGACGATCCCATGTGTGAGGACTGCGCACCGATGTCCACCGCGGAACTGCGCCAGGCAGAATTGAAAAAACTGATCCAGCAGTTCGCCGAAGAAAGCGACTACTACCATACGCCCACGGATTCCAACGCCGCCTGGGCGTGAGCCGGGCGATCGCCCCGGCTTCATCTCTGGGGCGCAGGGGATTTTGTGTGAACACCGTCACCGCGCTGGTCTGCTGGAAATGCGGCGCGTCCCTGCGGGATGTGCCGATGCCGTTGTCGCGGCTGTCGGAATGCCTCGCCTGCCGCGCTGAACTGCACGTGTGCCGCATGTGCGAGCTGTACGATCCGCGCAAGGCGGAGAGCTGTCACGAGCCGCGCGCCGACCCGCCCAAGGACAAACTGCGCGCCAATTTCTGCGATTACTTCCAGCCACGGACGGACGCGTTCCAGCCCCGCGATGACAGCGCTGCCGACAAGGCGCGGCAGGAACTGGCGGGATTATTCGCTCCGAAACGCTGACTGCACAGCGCTCAGGCGGCGTATTGCCGCGCCCATTGCAGGAAACGGTCGAGGGGCAGGGCGCCGGAGATGCGGCCGACTTCGCGGCCGCCGCGGAAGGCAAGCAGCGTGGGGATGCTGCGGATGCCGAACCTGGCGGCGGTCTGCGGGTTGGCGTCGGTATCCAGTTTGGCGAGGCGGAAATCCGGTTCCAGCGTCTGCGCCGCCTGCACGAATACCGGTGCGAACATCTTGCAAGGCCCGCACCAGGCGGCCCAGCAGTCCACGATCACCGGCACATCCGTGCCGTTGACCACGGCGGTGAAATCCGCATCGCTCAGCACTGCGGGCTGTCCGGAGAACAGCAGTGCGCCGCACCGCCCGCATTTCGGGTGCTGGCCGCGCCTGGTATCGGGTACCCGGTTGCTGGCGCCGCATTGCGGGCAGGCGATATGGATGATCCCGGACATGTGCGGCTCCACGCTGGCTTGCTTCAGCAGATGGTGGCGGCTGCGCGGGTTTCAAGAGCCGGGGACGCCCGCGCCGGCAACGGTCGCGTGCGCTCAGCTGTAGCGTACTGCGATGATGTAATAGCGCAACTCGCCGCTGGGGGTGAGCACCCGTACTTCATCCTCGATGGCGCGTTTCAGCAGCGCATGGGCCATGGGCGAATCGATGCTGATGCAGTGCTTCCCGGTTTCCAGCTCGTCCGCGCCGACGATGCGGTATTCGAGCTCGTCGCCCTGTTCATCTTCGACGGTTACCCATGCGCCGAAGTATACCCGCTGCCTGTCCGGCGGCGGAGCGGACACCACCTTGAGCAGCGGCAGGCGCTTTTGCAGGTAGCCGATGCGCTGATCGATCTCCCGCAGTTCCTTCTTGCGGTATATGTATTCGGCGTTCTCCGAGCGGTCGCCCTCCGCCGCCGCCGCCGCCAGCGCCCGGGTCACGTCAGCGCGCCGTCCCCACAGGCCGTGGAGTTCGTCCTGCAGCCGCCGGTGACCTTCCGCGGTGATATAGGCGGAGGCTTGGGGTGAGGGTGGACGCCAACGGCCCATATCTGTGCATCCCTGAAGTCCGTACCGGATGATTATAGTCACTGCCGCCGCGGTCCTGGTGTGCTGGGCGGCCGCCGGCATAGAATCGGCCGGCGTCATTCCGGGAGAAAGTCATGCGCGCATCCATCCTGCTCATCCTCGGCCTGCTGTGTGTTTGTGCGACCGGCGCCGCCGCCGGCAAGCCTGCGGCCGGCGGCTACGATCTCATCATCCGCAACGGCCGCATCATCGACGGCACCGGTTCGCCCTGGTATGCGGGTGACATCGGCGTGCGCCGGGGGCGCATCGCCGCCATCGGCAACCTGGCCGGCGCCGCGGCGGAGCGCGTCATCGACGCCCACGGCCTGGTGGTGGCCCCGGGGTTCATCGACATGCTGGGTCAGTCGGAGCTGACGCTGCTGGTGGATCCGCGCGCGTCCTCCAAGATCTACCAGGGCATCACCACCGAGATCACCGGCGAGGGTGAATCGGTGGCGCCGCTCGACGACGCCATGATCCGCGAGAACCAGCCCGGTTACGACCACTACCATCTCAAGGTTGACTGGCGGACTTTCAGCCAGTATTTCGCGCGGCTGCAGAAGCAGGGCATGGGCATCAACTTGGGCACTTACGTGGGCGCGGCCTCGGTGCGCGAGATGGTCATCGGTTACGGTGACCGCGACCCGACGCCGGTGGAACTGCGGCAGATGCAGGCGCTGGTGGCGGATGCCATGCGTCAGGGCGCGCTCGGTCTGTCCACGGCACTGCAGTATCCGCCCGCCCCCTATGCCAAGACCGATGAACTCATTGCACTGGCGAAAGTGGCCGGGCAATACGGCGGCATCTATGCCACCCACATGCGCAGCGAGAGCAACGCGGAGATGCAGGCGCTCACCGAGACCTTCCGCATCGGCCGCGAGGCGCATATCCCGGTGGAGATCTTCCACCTCAAGACCGCCGGCCGGCAGAACTGGGGCAAGATGCCGCAGGTGATCAAGCGCATCGACGCGGCGCGCGCCGCCGGTGTGGACGTGAGTGCCGACACCTACGCATACACCGCCTGGGAGAACGGTCTGGCGGCATTCGTGCCGCCCTGGGCGCACGACGGCGGCAACCGGAAGATGCTGGCGCGCCTCCAGGACCCGGCTGCGCGGACCAGGATCCGCCGCGACATGCTCACACCCACGGATAAATGGGACAACGAATGGCTGGCCATCCCCGGGCCGCGGGCGGTGTTGATCACGGCGGTGAACAATCCGGCGCTGCTGCCCCTCGAAGGCAAGCGGCTGGATGCGGTCGCGCGGGACTGGCATGAGGATCCCATGGACGCGTTGTTCGACATCCTCATCAAGGACCGCGGTCAGACGGTAGTGGCGGTGTTCGGCATGGATGAACAGGACGTGGCGCTGGCGCTGCAACAGCCGTGGGTGTCCATCGATAACGACGCTTCCGCAGCATCGCCGTGGGGCATCCTCGGGGCTGAGCATCCGCACCCGCGCGCCTACGGCACATTCCCGCGGATCCTGCGCAAGTACGTGCGCGAGCAGCACCGGCTCAGCCTGCCGGACGCGATCCGCAAGTTCACGGCACTGGCGGCGCAGCGCGAACATCTCACCGACCGCGGCGTGCTCAAACAGGGCATGTGGGCGGACATCGTGGTGTTCGATCCGGACACGATCCGCGACGTCGCCACCTACGAGAACCCGAATCAGTTTTCAGTGGGCATGGAATACGTGCTGGTGAACGGCGTACCGGTGATAGCCGCCGGCAAGATGACCGGCGCGCTGCCGGGCAAGGTCCTGTACGGTCCGGGTTACACCCGCCGCGAATGAGGCGCGTCAGGAAGTGATGTATTGCCGCAGGGATTCCGCTTCCTGGGTCTTCTCGTGCAGCGTGGCTTTCACCAGGTCTCCGATGGAGACGATGCCGATGAGTTCACCGTCATGCACCACCGGCATGTGGCGGAAACGCTTGCGGGTCATGATATCCAGCACATCATCCACGCGCGCATCGGGGCCCGCGGTTTCCACCTTGCGGGTCATGATCGCGGATACGCGCATTTGCCCGAGGTCGGCGCCGTATTCGGCGAAGCGCCGCAGGATATCGCGCTCCGTGAGGATGCCGGCGATGGCGCCCCGCGGACCGGTGATTATGAGGGCGCCCACGTGACTGTCGCACATGACCGCCACCGCCGCCGCCACCTTGATATCGTCGCCGGCGACCACGGTGTGCGCGCCCTTGATCTTCAAGACGTCT
>JAGWNO010000135.1 GCA_028871235.1 Gammaproteobacteria bacterium | reverse complement strand
TGGCCGTAGAGGTTGCCAAGGGTGTCCTTCCAGAAAAGTTGCTTGCCGGTGAGCGTGAGCTTTTCCAGTTCCCGGTGCGCGCCGATGAGCAGATGCGCCGCCGGCGCTTCGAAACCCACGCGGCCCTTGATGCCCAGGATGGTATCGCCCAGATGCACGCCGCGGCCGATGCCAGAGGCACGGCCGACGGCGTTGAGAGCGGCGATGAGTGCCACGGGATCGAGTCTCTTGCCATCGACAGCCACCGGTACGCCTTTATTGAAACCCAGCGCCAACCGTTCCGGTGCGAGTTTCCCGGCGTCGATCTCGCCGCCGGGAAACGCGGCCTCGGGCAAGGTGCTCCAGGCATCCAGCGTCTCGCGGCCGCCCACGGAGGTGCCCCACATGCCCTCGTTCACCGAATAATCCCGGGTCTTTTCCGGAAAATCGAAACCATGCTGCTTGAGGAACTGCATCTCCTGGGCGCGGCTCAGGCCCAGTGAGCGGATGGGTGTGATGAGTTCCAGCTCCGGCGCCAGGGCGCGGAAAGCCACATCGAACCGCACCTGATCGTTGCCGGCGCCGGTGGAACCGTGGGCCAGCGCCGTGGCGCCGATCTTTTTCGCCATCGCCACGACCTTCTCCGCCTGCGCCACGCGCTCCGCCGATACGCTCAGGGGATACAGGTTGCCGCGCAACACGTTGCCGTATATCAGGTAGCGCAGATAGCGGTCGTAAAGTTCGGAGCGCGCATCAACGCTGTGGTGTGTCTGCGCACCCAGCCTGGGCGACAGGCTCTCGATACGTTGCAGTTCTGCGGCGCTGAAACCGCCGGTGTCCACTGTCACGGTGGTGACGTCATAACCCTGCTCCCGCAAGTGGATGACGCAGAAGGACGTATCCAATCCGCCGGAGAACGCCAGTACCACATGCTTTTTCATTTCATTCACCACCACTCCGTTTGTGCCAGACATTTTCTTCACAACCTTCAAGATGGGCGCGGGTCCCGGCCAGCCACTGCTCCGCCGCCTTGAGTTCGCCTGCCATGAGATCGAAGCCGGGATGGCCGGCACCGCCCAGATGGGTGGCGCTGAGCGCGGCGCGATTCGGCTTGAAGCTGCCGGCCTGGATCTGGCGTGCCACTTCTTTATATGCATCGCGAAACGGCGTGCCTGACTGCGCCAAACTGCAGGCCTCGTGGGCGGCGTAAAGATCATCGCCGCAGGCGGCGCGCGCGCGCTCGGCGTTGATCCGCAACGCCGGCACCAGCCGGATGAGCACGTCCAGCAGGCCGCGGGTCGAGTCCAGCGCCGCGAACAGCGGTGTCTTCAGCAACTGCAGGTCCCGGTGGTAATTGGAGGGCAAGCCGGCCGCCAGTTGCTGCAGCATGGCCGCATGACCGCGCAACTCCCGGCAGCGGCCGCGGGCCAGCTCCACCACATCCGGGTTGCGCTTCTGCGGCATGATGGATGAGCCGGTGGTGAACGCATCCGGCAGGCTCAGGAACCCGAACTCCGGTATGGAATACAGCGCCACGTCCCACAGGAATTTCTCCAGCACCAGGCCCAGAGACGCGAGTCCGTTGACCAGCGCCAGCTCGTGGCGGCCGCGGGAGTTCATCACGTCGATGGGATTCACCTGCACCGCGGCGAAGCCCAGCAGCTTCGCCGTGTACTCCCGGTCCAGCGGCAGCGGCACACCGAAACCGGCGGCGGCGCCCAGCGGGCAGCGATCCAGCCGCGCGTACAGTGCCTGCAGGGCCTGCAGTTCCTCCGCGAGTCCCGCCGCGAAGGCACCCGCCCACAAGCCGAAGCTGGAAGGCATGGCCGGGCGCAGGTGGGTGTAACCCGGCATGACGTCAGCCGCGTGTCGGCGCGCGACGGCCAGAAAGCCTTGCGCAAGCTCGGCAATCTGACTGCCGATGCCGAGCAGCGCAGCGCGCATATACAGGCGCAACGCCAGGATCACCTGGTCATTGCGGGAACGGCCCAGATGGATGCGTTTGCCGGCCTCCCCGAGTCGTGCCGTGAGCAGCGTCTCGATGGCGGTGTGGCTGTCTTCCTGCGCCGCTGAGATGACGATCTCGCCCTGCCGCGCGCGCACGCTGATGTCGGCCAGCAGGTCCACGAGTGCCTGCGCGTCCTGCGGCGCGAGCAAGCGCACATGCGCGAGCATGCGCGCATGTGCGGCGCTGCCCAGCGCATCGAAGCACAGCAATCGCTGGTCCAACCCGGGATCATCGCCCACGGTGAAGCGGTGGATGGCCGCGTCCAGCGGCAGGCCCTTTTCCCAAAGCATGCTCATGGCACAGCGACCCGCGGCGGCGCGCTCACGCGGCGTGCTCCTGGAGCCTGGTCTCCCGCGCCACCACCATGGTGCCGCTGCCCTGGTTGGTGAACACTTCCGTGAGCACCGCGTCGGGCAGCAGGCCGCTCACCAGATGGGCGCTGGCCACGCCACCGGTGAGGGCGCGGCGCACAGCGGCAAGTTTCGGCCGCATGCCGCCGCTGATCTTGCCGCTTTTCTCCAACTGCTCCGTTCCCGCGAGCGTGGTGTAGGGGACCAGGCTCGACGGCCGCGCCAGATCCTCCAGCAACCCCGGCACCTTGAGCAGGAAGAACAGCTTCTCGGCCTTGAGCGCCACGGCGATCTCGGCGGCCACCGTATCGGCATTGGTGTTGAAGACCTCGCCCTTGTCGTTGGCGGACAGCGGTGTCACCACCGGCACGTAGCCGCCCTCCAGCAGATGCAGCAGCAGCGCCGGGTTCACGTGGTCGATGTCGCCCACCAGGCCGAAGTCCACGAATTGGGTGGCGCCGGCGTCATCCTTGATCTGCACCGGCTGGCGCTTGTGGGCGGACAGGATGCCGCCGTCCACGCCGCTCACGCCGCTCACCGATAAGCCGGCAGCGCGCAGGTCCGCCAGCAGATCGGTGTGCACCGAACCTGCCAGTACCATTTTGGCGGCATCCAGCACTTTCCTGGTGGTCACGCGGCGGCCCGCCACTTTCTCCACCGGCAGATCCAGGGATTCGCACAGCGCGTCCAGACCGCTGCCGCCGCCGTGCACGATCACCAGCCTGATGGAGAAACTCCACAACACGTTGAGCTGCTCGCACACCGCGCGGCGCACCGCGGCGTTCTCCAGCACCTCGCCGCCCAGTTTGAACACGAAGGTCTTGCCGCGAAACACGCGCACATACTGGGCCGCGGAGCGCAACGATGCATAACTGTCAGGCGGTACGGACATAACGGCTTTCCTCACTATCTTTATATCATCAACGCAGTACTCAGCACGCAGTACCTTCCAGGAGTTTGTCCAGCAGCACCCGCTGCACATGAAAACGGTTCTCGGCTTCGTCTATCACACGGCTCGCGGCGCCGTCCAATACCTCATCCGCCACTTCCACGTTGCGGCGCACCGGCAGACAGTGGAGGAAGATGGCGTCGCCGGCCGCTCGCGCCAGCGTGTCGCCGGTCACCAGCCAATCCTTATGGGCGGCGATGCGTGCCGCGGCCTCGCCCGCCGCCACGCCGGCCGTGGCCGGACCCCAGGCTTTGGCATACACCGCGCGGCTGCCGCTGAGCGCGTCCTGCCGGTCATGCGTCACGCGCACCGCACCACCGCTCTGCCGGGCATAGTGCTGCGCTTCAGCCAGCACCGCGGGATGCAGTTCGAAACCCGGAGGATGGACGACGCGCACCTCGCAACCGCCAGCGGCGGCGGTGAGCAGGAAAGAATGGGGCACCGCCTTCGGCAGCGGCTTGATATGCGGCGCCCAGGTGAGCGTCACCGGCAGCTTTTGAGTACCACCAAAACGCTCACGCACCGTGAGCAGATCGGCGAGGCCCTGGCAGGGATGCTCGCGCGCCGATTCCATGCTGATGACCGGCACGCCGGCAAGCTCACGGAACGCGCTCATCACCGGGTCCGCCGCATCGGCGTCGTCATCCATCAGCGCGCCGAAAGTCCGCACCGCCAGCGCATCCACGTAGCGACCCAGCACCGGGATGGCTTCCTTGATGTGCTCCGGCCGGTCGCCGTCCATGACCGCGCCGTTGCGATCCTCCAGTTTCCACACGCCGCTGCCCACCTCCAGCACGATGGCGTTGCCGCCGCCGCGCAGCATGGCGGCCTCGAAGGACGCGCGCGTGCGCAGCGACGGATTGAAGAACACCATGCCCAGCAGCTTGCCGGCGAGATGCGCACCGGGCGCTTGCCGTTTCCACGCCTGCGCCTGATCCAGCACTGCGGCCACGCCGTTCACACCCAGATCGGCGATGCGCGTGAAATGCTTCATGCCGCCCGCAGCCGGTTGCCGAACTCGCCCACGGCATCCAACAACTTTTCCACGGATTCGGCCTCGACGTTGAGCGGCGGCATGAGCCGCAGCACCCCCGGATCGGAGGAACCGCCCACCAGGATGTGCTTGTGCTGCTGCAGGAAACTCTTGAGTGCGGCGGCATGCTCGCCTGCCACCAACCCCAGCAGCAGGCCCTCGCCGCGCACCTCACGTATGAAGCTGTCGGCAAGTGCATCGCGGATGTGGGCCGACAACGCCCGGACCCGGGCCATCAAGCCTTCCTGCTGGATCACGCGCAACGTGGCGATGAGCGCGGCACACGCCAGCGGCCCGCCGCCGAAGGTGCTGCCCAGATCGGCGGGCTGGAGCCGGGCAGCCACCGCCGTGCTCATGAGCACGGCGGCCATGGGCACGCCCGAGGCCATGCCCTTGGCGAGAGTGATCATGTCCGGTGCGACGCGGTAGAACTGCGCCGCAAACGGTTGGCCGAGGCGGCCGACGCCGGTCTGCACTTCATCGAATATCAGCAGCGCGCCCGCCTGGTCGCACTTCCTGCGCAACGCCGCAAACCAGGGGGGCGAGGCGGTCGTGACCCCCGCCATGGACTGTATGGGTTCCACGATCACAGCCGCCACCCCGGAGAAATCCGCCGCTGCGAGTGCGGTGGCATCACCGAACGGCAGGAAGGTGACCGGCGCCAGCAGCGGCTCCATGCCTTTTTTCAGCGCCGGGGAATCGGTGACCGACAGCGCCAGCAGCGTGCGTCCGTGAAAGGCGCCGGCAAAGGCAACAAAGCGGTTGCGGCCAGTCAGCTTCACGGCAGCCTTGAGGGCGTTCTCGTTGGCTTCGGCGCCGGAATTGCAGAAGAACACCGAGGCCATATCCGCGCCGGCGAAGCTCACCAGCGCCCGCGCCGCCTCATCGCGCACCGGCAGGCGCGCGGCGGCGGAATAGAAGATCAGCCGGTGGGCCTGAGTGGCGAGCGCCGCCGCCACT
>JAGWNO010000134.1 GCA_028871235.1 Gammaproteobacteria bacterium | reverse complement strand
CTACATCACCGAGACCGGCAAGATCGTGCCGAGCCGCATCACCGGCACACGCGCGTTCTACCAGCGCCAGCTCACGCTCGCCATCAAACGGGCACGCTTCCTGGCGCTCCTGCCCTACACCGATCAGCACTGAGGCAGGAGGAGTATCCATGGAAGTCATTCTGCTGCAGAAGGTCGAGAACCTTGGCAACCTGGGCGACAAGGTCAAGGTCAAGCCGGGTTACGGCCGCAACTATCTCATCCCGCAGGGCAAGGCCAAGGCGGCCACGGCGGCGAATATCGCCGAATTCGAGCAGCGCCGCGTGGAGCTTGAGAAGCTGGCCGGCGATCAGATCGCCAGCGCGCAGCGGCGCAAGGCACAACTGGAAGGCAAGACCATCACCATCAACGCCAAGGCCGGCCAGGAAGGCAAGCTGTTCGGATCGGTGGGCACGGCGGACATCGCGGAAGCCCTTACCAGCGACGGCGTGAAGGTGGAGCGCAAGGAAGTGCGCATGCCCCAGGGCCCCATCCGTGTGGCCGGTGAGCATAAGGTGGATATCCACCTGCATACCGATGTCAACGTGGAAATCAGCATAATCGTGGTGGCGGAAGAATAGACTGCGCAGGATTCCGCCAGTCTGCGCGCGGGGGCCTCAGCCCCCGCGCCGGTTTTCAGCCACAGCGCGGTTTTCGTTTATGCGAGTTGCACATCGTACCCCGCTTGCTTAGAGTCTGGATCCCCACATTCCATCACCAGCCAGCATGCCGGGAGCCGTCAAGAGCCTCGATACCTCCACCGCCGCGGCGGTAGAGGCCATGCGTGTGCCTCCGCATTCGGTGGAGGCGGAGCAGGCGGTGCTGGGCGGCCTGATGCTGGATAACGCCACCTGGGAACAAGTTGCGGACCGCCTGCGGGAAGAGGATTTCTACCGCCAGGACCACCGGCTCATATTCCGCGCCATCGCCGGGCTCACCGACAGTAACACCCCCTTCGATGCGGTGACGCTGGCCGAATGGTTGCAGAGCCGCAACCAGCTGGAGCAGGCCGGTGGTCTCGCCTATCTGGCGGCCCTGGCCCGCGATACACCCACAGCGGACAATGTGCGCGCCTATGCCGACATTGTGCGCGAGCGTTCGGTGTTCAGGCATCTTATCCGCGTGGGCGGTGAACTGGCGGAAGCGGCATTCCGTCCTGAAGGGCGCAGTACCGAGGAACTGATCGACTACGCGGAACGCCAGGTGTTTGACATCGCCGAACGCGGCGGGCGCATGCGGCGCAGCTTCGTGCGCATCACTGAGTTGCTGGCCAGGGCGGTGGACCGGCTTGATACGCTCATGCATGCCAACAACCCGGTCACCGGGTTGCCAACGGGCCTCGACAAGTTTGATCAGATGACCGCGGGCCTTCAACCTGGAGATTTAATCGTCATTGCCGGTCGCCCTTCAATGGGTAAGACCGCATTTGCGGTGAACATCGCCGAGAACGTGTCCTGTCGCCCGGAGAACCCGGTACCCACCGCCATATTCAGCATGGAAATGTCAGGTGAGCAGTTGGCCATGCGCCTGATCTCCTCCCTTGGACGCATCGATCAGCAGAAAGTCCGTACCGGACAGCTTGATCCCACTGATTGGCAGCGCGTCAGTTCCGCCATCGCCTTGATGTCGAAAGCGCCGCTTTTCATCGACGACACGGGGGCGCTTACACCTACAGAATTGCGCGCTCGCGCCCGGCGCCTGAAGCGCGAGCATAACCTCGGACTGATGGTGGTGGATTACCTGCAGCTTATGTCGGTGCCCGGCACCCGTGAGAACCGTGCCACGGAGATTTCCGAGATTTGCCGCAGCCTGAAATCCCTGGCCAAGGAGCTGCAGATCCCGGTTATCGCGCTCTCGCAGCTCAACCGCAGCCTGGAACAGCGGCCTGACAAGCGACCGATCATGTCTGACCTGCGGGAATCCGGTTCCATCGAGCAGGATGCCGATGTAATCGCGTTCATCTACCGCGATGAGGTGTACGACAAGGACAGTGCCGACAAGGGCATAGCGGAAATCATCATCGGCAAGCAGCGTAACGGTCCCATCGGCACCACCAAGGCCACCTTCCTGGGTTCCTATACCCGCTTCGAGAATTATATCTCCGAAGATGCCGGGGACTATCCTTGAGCCGTGCTGCCGGGGCGGTAATCAACCTCGCCGCCTTACGCCATAACCTGCAACAGGCGCGCCAGCTGGCGCCGCACACACGCATCATGGCGGTGGTGAAGGCCAATGCCTACGGACACGGCATCGCACCAGTCGCCCAGGCATTGCATGAGACGGACGCATTCGCGGTTGCCTGTCTTGAAGAGGCGCTGGCCATCCGTCACGCCGGACTCGCGCACCCCATCGTCCTGCTGGAAGGCGTGTTCAGCGAGGCGGAACTGAACGAGGCCGCACACAACGGTTGCGAAGTGGTGGTGCACGACGCCCGTCAGCTGGCGCTGGTCGAAGCGGCGCGGCTGCAGCATGCCGTCAGCGTGTGGCTGAAGGTGGATACCGGCATGAATCGTCTCGGATTCCCGCCGGCGCAGACGCGCCTGCTGTGGCAACGGCTGACCGTGGCCCGCGCCGTGCGCGGCCCGGTGCGGCTCATGACCCATCTGGCCTGCGCCGACGACAGCACCAACCCCCGCACCCGGACCCAGTTGCAGTTGTTCGCGACGGCCACAGCCGGAATACAGACTGAGCGCAGCATCGCCAACTCCGCGGGCATCCTTGCCTGGCCGGACAGTCATGCGGACTGGGTGCGCCCCGGTATCCTGCTGTACGGCGTATCGCCGTTCGTCGGACAAACCGGTGCTGAGGAAAATCTCATACCCGCCATGACCATGACCACGGAACTCATCGCGGTGAAGTCCCTCAAAAAGGGCGATGCAGTGGGGTACGGCGGCGCCTGGGTGGCGCCGGAGGACATGCCTCTCGGCATCGCCGCCATCGGCTATGGCGACGGTTATCCGCGGCATGCGCCAAACGGCACACCGGTACTGGTGGACGGCATGCGCGTGCCGCTGGTTGGCCGCGTGTCCATGGACATGATATCGGTGGACTTGCGCGCACTGCCTGGCGCCCAGGTCGGTGACCGCGTGGTACTGTGGGGGCCGGATTTGCCGGTGGAGGAGATTGCACGCGCCGCCGGCACCATTCCTTATGAACTGCTCTGTGGCATCACCCAGAGGGTGAAGTTCAGCGTGGTGGACGCAAACAATGCCACTGCCGCGGCCATGCGTTCAGTCGGACAATGATTGGCTCACTGGCTCAGAGAGCGGATCGCCGTGACAAGCTTCGTCAGGCGCTTGCGATGGCGTAGAAGCCCATCTTCACACCGGCCAGTTCGATTACATCGTTATCGTTCAATTTGTATGCCTGAGCGCCGATATCCTTGCCGTTGACGCTGGGAAATCCCTGCCCCTGACCGCTTTCCACGTGCACGATGAAGTAGCCGTCGGCGCGTCGTGTGATGGCCGCCACCTGTGCGCCGGGACGGCCCAAGGTGGTGAGTGCCTTGGTAAGTTCCATCTCCTTGCCGGCGATGGCGCCGGACAGCACCTGCAGTTTGGCACGTGGCAATACCGCGGCCTTGACCTCGGCGATAGGCGCCACGCCGGCCCCGGACTGGGAGATGGCACGGTTCACGCTGTCCATGCTCGGCGCTCCCGGCTGGCTGGGTGCTCCCGGCTTGATGACCATGGTGCGCTCGAATTCGTTGTCCGCCTCGCCTTTCGCCCCCTTACCGCCCACGTACCTGAGCTGATGCCGCCCGATGGTGATGACATCGCCTTCCTGCAGCGCGTGCTTCTTGATCAGTTTGCCGTTGACGTAGGTGCCGTTGGTGCTGTTGAGGTCCTCCAGAAAGGAGTCCTTGAGGATGTTGAGGATAAGAGCGTGATGACCGCTTACCGACATGTTGTCGATGTGGATATCGTTGTCCGCGAGGCGGCCGATGGTATACCGTTCCTTATCCAGTTCGTATTGGGCGAGTTCCTGGCTATCCAGCGTAAGTATGAGCTTGCTCATGGGTCTGCCTCGTTACTTGTCATTCCCTGTGGAGCGCATCCGCCCTGCCCAGGTACATCATGAGAACCAGTCGGTAAAGCGTACAAAGAAACCTTTCTTCTGGTTTTCGAGCGACTTGATTGGCTTTACCAGTACGACGGTGACATTGTCACGGCCGCCGTTGTCATTGGCCAGTTTTACTAATTGCCGGGCTGCCACTTCAAGGTTAACACTAAACGTCTTGAGCGTTAAGTGAATGTCAGGGTCTTCCACCAAGTCATGCAGGCCGTCGGTGCACAGGAGGTAGGTGTCATTCAGCAGCACCACGTCCTCCTGGATATCCACCTGGACAGTGGGCTCGATACCCAATGCCCGGGTTACCAGGTTACGGTTGTTGGAACGGCGGGCTTCCTCGGGAGTATAGAAGCCCCGCGACACCAGCTCCTGCATGAGGGAGTGGTCAACGGTCACCTGTTCAAACGCGCCCTTGCGCAGACGGTAGGCCCGTGAGTCGCCCACATGTGCGATTGACACCCGGTTGTCATAGAACAGGCATGCCACTGCCGTGGTACCCATGCCCTCATACTGCGGTTGGCTCTTGGCGGTGTCGTGGATGATCTCGTTGGCGCGCATTACGGCGTTGCGCAACAATACGCTCTCATGGCTGTAACCGCTGTCGCTGACACCGATCTGCTTGCGTGCCTCCTTGAGGCCGGCGACGATGACTTCCTGGATGGTATTTACGGCGATGCCGCTGGCGATCTCGCCGGCTTTATAACCGCCCATCCCATCGGCCACCACCGCCAGTCCGAGATCAATATCGGTAATGAAGGCGTCCTCATTATTGGACCGGACCATGCCCTTGTCGGTCAGTCCCACGCAGTGCAGCATACCTCTGAAATTCATTTTAATTCGTGTCCATCTCAATGACTGATCTTGGCTGCGCACTCGCGGATATCTTTGGCGAATCCGTTACCGTGCTGGTAACGCCTCTCGGGGTCCTTCTGCAGGACCTTGTCAATGATGCCATCCAAGCAACCCGGCAACTCGGAACGCAACGAGGTGACAGGCGCATGCGGTTCATTGGCGATTTTGAACATGAGGGTTGCCATGGATTCCCCCTTGAAGGGCAGTTGTCCCGTCAACAGCTGGTACAGGGTGACGCCCAGTGAGAACAGGTCGGAGCGGCCATCCACCTTCTTGCCTGCCAGTTGCTCCGGCGACATGTAGGAAGGCGTGCCCAGCACCATGCCGGTTTTGGTCTTGCTGGAATCGGTGATGCGCGCGATGCCAAAATCCATGAGCTTGATGGC
>JAGWNO010000133.1 GCA_028871235.1 Gammaproteobacteria bacterium | reverse complement strand
ACTGTTGACCCCGAGGGCGTAGCTGCGGACCAGATCACTCTCGACACTGCTCGAGGTGAGCATCACCACGGGGATATTCCTTGTTCTGGGATCCGCCTTGATTCTCGAGAGCACCTCGATGCCGTCAACGCGCGGCATCTTGAGATCCAGCAGGATCAATCGCGGTTTCCCCGTGGCGCGACCGCTGTAGGCGCCCTCGGCGAAGATGAACTCGAGCGCTTCGGCGCCATCGCGCACCCACACCAGGTTATTCGCCAGCTTGACCCTGGTCAGGCAGCGGATGGTCATCTCCGCATCGCTCTCATCGTCCTCTACCAGCAGGATTTCAACCTGCTCAAGCTCGCTCATGACTGTTCTCCGCGCGGCAAGGCGAAATAAAACGATGCCCCTTCACCCGGCACGCTCTCCGCCCACACCCGGCCGCCGTGGCGGGTGATGATGCGGTGGACAATCGCGAGACCGATGCCGGTGCCTGGAAACTGGTCCTGTGCATGCAATCGCTGGAAGACGCCGAACAATTTATGGTAGTAACGCATGTCGAAACCGGCACCGTTATCGCGGACGCAATACACGCGCTCCTCGCCGTCATCATGGCTGGAAACCGAGATGCGCGGCTGCGCGGTCCGGCTGCTGTATTTGACCGCATTGCTCAGCAGGTTGATCCATACCTGCTGGAGTAATGCGGTATCCCCCGGTACCGGCGGCAGCGGGTCGATATCAAATTGCCTGGTGCTGCCCGGCTCTGCCGTGTTCAACTCCTCGCGGGCCCGGGCAGCAAGCCCCGCCATGTCCACCAGGGTAAGCTCCAGCGATTTCCTCCCCAGGCGGGAGAAGGCGAGCAGGTCATCGATTAGCCCGCCCATGCGATCCGCATTCTTGCGGATGACGCCCAGCAAACGCAGCCCTTCCTGATCCAGCGTACCGCTGTGGTCCTCCTCCAGCATGCGTCCATAGCCGGCGATCGCCCGGAGCGGAGAGCGCAGATCGTGTGACACCGAATAGGAGAAACTCTCGAGCTCCTTATTGGCGCTCTCCAGCTGTCCCGCTTTGGCCTCAAGTTCGGCATTTGCCGCCGCCAGCGCCGCCTGCGCCTCCCGGCGGCGCACGATCTCGGTGCGGATGCGCGGATATATGGCCACCATGAACCCCAAAGCAGCGACGCCGATGAGGCCGTAGATGCTGAACATCACGCGGCTGCGTATCTTTTCCCTGCCCAGCCGCCCGGCGAGCAGCCGTTGCTCTTCGCCGCGCATCGCGTCAAGCACGCCCGAGATCGCCGCACTGACATCGGCAAGCGTCCGCAACCGCACCTGCGCAGCCGCCGCCGCAAATCCCTGCTGTTGGCGCAGCAACTGCATATCGCTCAGCCGTGCGCGCCACTCCGCCACCAGACCGCCCAGCCTGTCAAGCCGCCGCTGCTGCACGGGATTGTCCGAGGTCAGGTCGCGCAAATCCGCCAGCGCCGTATCCAAGTCGGAAAGCGAGGCATCCTGGGGCAGCAGGAACGCATCGTCGCCGGTGATGATGAAGGCCCGTTGGGCGGATTCGGTCTGGTCGAGGGCCGCGCGCACCGCCTTGATACGCGCGATCACGGCATAAGTATGGCTCACCATGTCGGTTGTCGAGAGAAAGCGGCGCGACGTGACGATCGCCGTCGCACCCAGGAGCATGAGGACGCAGAACATCAAGGCAAAGGTGATGAACACCTTGCGTTCAGTGGACAGCTGCGTGAAGCTGTTCATCGTCGCGGCTGGCCTGACCCGGAAACGCGGGGCTGCGGGGTGATGCGTCCTATGGGCGCTGCCAGATCCTCCGCAGCGAGGATCTGCCGGGCGGCGGCATCATAGACCGACGGCTTGTCCGCACCCGGTGGCAGCGTGCCGCGCCGTTCAAGAAAGGCGGCGGTCCGGGCCAGCACGCTGCGGGCGGCTCCGGTAAGGCCGAAATCGAGCTGCATGATCACCGGATCAGGCGGCACGGCGGCGGTCGGCCAGGCATACAGCGCGTTCCAAAGCGCCTCACGGGAATAGCCGAAAGTCTGCTGCTGCGCCATGTTGATCACGGCGTTGCTGTTGGCCGGATCCGCGAGAAAGCGTTGCGCATCCAGCTCGGCGCGGAGCCACGCCGCCACGATGTCGGGCCGCTGCTGGATAAGATCGGCGCGCATCAGCAGAAATCCGCCGTCCTGCCAGTTGAAATCCGCGCCGCTTGCCGCAATGCGGGCATCTCCCAGCGCCGCCAGCTGCGCTCCCGCCGGCTGCCAGACGGCGGCCGCGTCCAGAGCACCGCCGCTGAGCCCCGCGGTGATGGTGTCGAGATTCTGGTCGAACAGCGCGCCGGGATGGATGCCATGCTGTGCCAGCAGATCCCGCAAAAACCGTTCGCTGCATGACTGCATGGGCACGGCAATGCGCTTGCCGTTGAGCCAATGCAGCAGCGCGGCGCTGGAGGGGAACTGCGGCGCGCTGCGGCGCACCAGCAGGATGCTGCATTGGGTGAAACTGGTGCCGGATACCGCCACAATGCGCGCCGGCGGGGATTCCCCGCTTGCGGACAGCACCGCGGGGATGTCGCCGAAATAGCCGATCTGTATGCGCCCACTGCGGATCGCCTGCACCAGCACCAGACCCCGGTCACCGATGTAAAAACTGACCGTGGATCCGGCGGGCAGGTAATGCGCGTAGAACTGGCGGCCGCGCATGACCACGGCGGACCATGCCTCGGTGTAATAGGGCTGGTAACCAACCACCAGGTGCACCGGATCGCCGGGCTGGCCGTAATTCAGGGCGCGCGCCGTGCCCGGCAGCAGCAGCACCACGCATATGCAGGCCAACGCCAGGCGGTAAGCCGGTTTGCCGCCATGCATGCGCAGAGGCGCCGCCCCGGATCCATTTTGCGCCCGCCACAGCATATCAATGCCCGGTATCCACGGCCGTGCCGTCCGACAGGGGCACGGCTGAGGACACGATCACCTGCTGGCCCGGCTGCAGGCCCGCCAGTATCACCACCCTGTCACCCGTTTGCGCCCCGGGTTTGACCGCCACGCGCTCGGCGCGGCCGTTCTCGGCGACGAATACATAACTGCCGCCGTTGAGGTTCAGCAGCGCCTTCAAGGGGATCTGTACCTGCGGGTCCGCCGGCGCGCCGGCGGCTTTTGGATTGTCGTCCATGAACCATACCTGCACGCCCATCTGCGGCAGGATGCGGTTATCCAGCTGGTCGAAGGCGATGCGTACTTTGACCGTGGCCTTGTCACGATCGGCGGTGGGCACGACCCTGAGGACATGGGCGGGAATATGCCAGTCGGGATAGGCGTCGAGCACCGCGTCCACCCGCTGGCCCGCGTGCACCCGCTGGATATAGGCCTCGCTCACGTCCACGTCCACTTCCAGTGAATGCATGTCCACCAGCATGCAGATGCCGGTGCGGGTGAAACCGCCCACCGCCGCCGGCGAGATCATCTCGCCGGCATGGGCGTATTTTTCGGTCACCATGCCCGCGAACGGCGCCCGGATGACCGTATAGCCAAGCTCCACCCGGGCCAGGCTCAGGTTGTCCCGATCCACCTGTACCTGCCCGTCCGCATGCGCCAGCGAGGCCGTGTCGATCTTCACCGCCGCCTGGGCATCGTTGAGGGCCGCATCACTGGTGAGCGAACGCTTATATAAGGTGTATTGGCGCCGCAGGCTGAGCTGATCCGCCGCAAGCCTGGCCTGCGCCTGCCGCACCAGCGCCGTATCCGTGAGCAATTGCCCCTGGGCGGCGGCCAGCTGGGCTTTGGCCGCCTGGTCATCGAGGCGTGCCAGCACCTGGCCGGCCTGGACCTGCATGCCCTCGTCCACCAGCACTTCCTTGATCAGGCCGGTGACCTGGGAAGACACGGTGGCCTGCTGTTCGGCCACCACATAGCCGGATGCATTCAGCACCAGTGCCGGGCTGCTGCCCGCGCCACTGCCGACCGGGGTGGCCGCCGCCGTCTGCACGGCCACGGCCCGCTGGCCGATCACCAGCCACAGCACTACGGCGATGGCCGCCAGCGCCGCCGTGATGGCGGCCACATATCCCAGCAGCCGCAGGTTTTTGGCCGGCCGCGGGACTGCCTCATGGTCCAGGTGCAGCGACTTGAGGGTTTCACGATTTACCGACATTGGATTCCCTTGCCCCTTTTCCGCCGGAATGCTCCCTGGCGGACATCACGCGGAAACACCATCGAGTACCGCAGACTCCCCGGGCACCGGGAAGTAGCGGCGATTTCTCAACAGCACCCGAGCCTTATCCGGGGCTACCGGCTTGCTGAACAGATAGCCCTGTATCAGATCGCAGCCATACTCCCGCAGCAGCGCATATTGCTGCACCGTCTCGACGCCCTCGCCCACCACCATCAGCCCCAGGGTCGGCGCCAGCTGGATGATCATCTTGGTGGTCTTGGCCACCTGCTCGCTGCTGCCCAGGTGGCGGATGAATTCCCGGTCGAGCTTGATGGCGTAGATCGGCAGCCTGGTCAGATAGCTGAGCGAGGAGTAACCGGTGCCGAAGTCGTCCAGGGCGATATTGATGCCCGGTTGCCTGAGACGGTTGAGCAGATCCACGGTGATGTCCAGGTTCTGCATCGCCAGGGATTCGGTGATCTCGAGCACCAGGCAGGCCGCCGGCAGGCGTGCGTTCTCCAGTATCCGCTCGACCTGCTCGGGCAATCCCAGATCCAGGATCTGGCGCGGCGACAGGTTGACGCTGATCTGCACCGGGGCGTCGAATTCCATGCCCCATTCCGCCGCCTGGGAACAGGCGATCTCCAGGACCCAGCGCCCCAGCGGCTCGATCAGCCCCGAGCGCTCGGCGATGGGGATGAAGGTGGCCGGGGGGATGACGCCCAGCTTGGCATCGGTCCAGCGCAACAGGGCCTCGAATCCCACCAGGAAGCCGTCCGACACCCGGATGATGGGCTGGTAGGCGAGGCTCAGCTCCTCGTTCTCGATGGCCCGGCGCAGGCGCGATTCGAGCTGCAACCTGGTCCGCGTACCGGTGCGCAGCTCTTCGCTGTAGACCTTGCTGGCGGAGATCTCGTCCCCGCGTGCCTGCACCAGCGCGCTTTCCGCGTTGGCCAGCAGTTCGTCGGCGCTGGCGCCGTGCCCGGGCGCGAAAGCCACACCGATGGCGCAGGGCAGCTGCAGCGATATCCCGCGTATCTCGAACGGTTCGCTGATGGCCGTCAGGATCCGCCTGATGAGTTCTTCGCCGTGGTCCGATTGCGGCATCGCCAGCACCACGGCAAACTCGTTGCTGCCGCTGCGGAACACGCATTCCGCCAGACCGATGAGGGTGATGAGGCGGTTCGCCATGACCCGCAACACGGCGTCGCCGCTGGGGAAACCGTAGATGCTGTTGATCAGGGAAAACCGCCCGAGGTTGATCAGGATCACCGCCACCGGCGCGACCGCGCTGGC
>JAGWNO010000005.1 GCA_028871235.1 Gammaproteobacteria bacterium | reverse complement strand
CGGCTCCTTCAGCCTGCGCGAATACCTGCGCCCGGCACCGTTCATCCCCGAGAGCATCCGCCTGAACGTGCTGCTGAAGAATTTCCGCCTGAGCCGCAATCACATGGCGCTGGTGGCGGACGAGTACGGCGGCGTCGCCGGGTTGGTGACCATCGAGGACGTGCTGGAGCAGATCGTCGGCGACATCGACGACGAATACGACGTGGAGGACGAGGCGCGCATCCTCAAGCACACCGACAAGCGCTATACCGTCAAGGCACTCACCCCCATCGAGGATTTCAATGCGTATTTCGGCACCGTCTTCAGCGACGCTGAATTCGATACCGTCGGCGGACTGGTGATGCACGCCTTCGGGCATCTGCCGAAACGCGGCGAGAAGGTGGTCATCGGCAGATTGCGTTTCAAAGTCGTGCGTGCCGACAGCCGCCGCGTGCACCTGCTGGAAGTGCTGCGCAAGGGCTCCCACTCCGCATCCGCCGGTCCCACACCGGCATGAGTGCGGCGTCCGTGTTCCTGGGCGCGATCCCCGACGGATTGCGGCGCCATGGCGGTATCGCCGGCGATGCGCTGGCGGCGGCGGCCGGTGCGCTGCTGGTACTGGCGTTCGCGCCTTACGCGGCCTATCCCCTCGCCATACTCTGCATCGCCGTGCTGTTCCGGCTGCTGGATGGCGTGTCAGTGCGCCGCGCCGCCTGGCGGGGCTTCCTGTTCGGCGCCGCCGAATTCGCCTGCGGCATCCACTGGCTATATATAAGTGTGCACGAAGTCAGCGGCGCTCCCATCTGGCTGACGCTGCTGCTGCTGGCTGCTCTGGTCGCGGTCATGGCGGTCTACAGCGCGCTGGCCTGCGCATTGGGCATATGGCTCGCACCGCGTGCCGGCGCGGCCCGCTGGCTGCTGGCCTTGCCGGCGTGTTGGACACTGCTGGAATGGCTGCGCGGCTGGTTCCTCACCGGCTTCCCGTGGCTGAGTCTCGGCTACAGCCAGATCGGCAGCCCGCTCAGGGGCTATGCGCCGGTGTTCGGCGTGTTCGGCATCAGTCTGGCGGTGGCGCTGAGCGCCGGCCTGCTGGCGAGTGCCTCTGCCCGGCACACCCGCCTGCGTGCACGGTGCGCCTCACTGGCGGTGCTGGCGGCGGTGTGGAGTGCGGGCGGCCTGCTTGCCGCGGTGCATTGGACCCACCCTGCGGGCGCGCCCGTCCAGGTGAGCCTGGTGCAAGGCAACATCCCGCAGAGCGTGAAGTGGGATCCCCAGACCTTCGCGCCCACCCTGGATCTGTACAGGAAACTCACGGCGGAACACTGGAGCAGCCGGCTCATCATCTGGCCGGAATCCGCCATCCCCGCCTACCAGGATGAAGTGCAGCAGGACTACCTGGATCCGCTGGAAAAGGCAGCCCGCGCCCACGGCACCGACCTTCTGATCGGTGTGCCGATCCATGACTGGAAGACGGATGCCTATTACAACAGCGTCATCAGTCTCGGCGGTCACGATGGAGTTTATGACAAGTACCATCTGGTGCCGCTGGCGGAGTATTTCCCGGTACCGCAGTGGGTGCGCAATTGGCTGGAGTTGATGAACCTGCCCTATTCGGATTTTTCCCGCGGCGCGGCGCGGCAACCGCTGCTGCAGGTGGCGGGTTATCCCGCAGGCGTATCCATCTGCTATGAGGATGCATTCGGCAATGAGATAATCCGGGCACTGCCGCAGGCGGCGTTCCTGGTGAACGTCAGCGACGATGGCTGGTTCGGGGATTCCATCGCGCTGCCGCAGCATCTCGAGATCGCCCGCATGCGCGCGCTGGAAGCCGGGCGCTACTTGCTGCGGGCCACGAATACGGGGATCACCGCCATCATCGATGCTGCAGGCCATGTGGTGCGGACCTTGCCAAAGGATACCCGTGGCGTGCTGACCGGGACATTCACGCCGTATGCGGGCAGCACCCCTTACCGGTGGCTGGGAAATTTTCCCGTAGTTTCGATTTCCATCGGCATGCTGCTGGTGATGCGCCTGTGGACAGGCCTGCGCCGGCGCATGGGGTTTGCAAAGTGAGCATATCCACAGGGACGACATCAGCATGCGGGCGTTAGACAGGGATATCCCGCCCGCCGACAGCCCGCTGCGCTGGCTGACGACGGCCTTGGTTCTGGCGTTCCCGACCGCCACTTTGATTGTCAACCGCGGGGACAGCTATGGTCTGGTGTTGCTCGCGCTCGTCGGCGTCTGGGTGTGGCTGCGCGATGGTGCCCGGCGCTGGCTGGACCGGGACGCGGCGTATCTGGCAAGCGCTTTCCTGGCATTCTTTGCGGTGGTGGTGCTTTCCTACGAATTCGGCCATCAGACCGACACCGGCTTCCGTTATCTGGGCCGCTACCTGCGCTTCCTGATGCTGGTGCCGGTGTACCTTGCCTTGCGGCGCTACCCGCCTTCGCCCAAGACGGTATTCATGGGCTTGGCGCTCGCAGCGCTGATGGTTGGCCTGTACGCGATGCACCAGGTTTGGCATACGCCGTATCCGGTGCGGGTGGAGGCCCAGACCGACCTCTCCATCGTGTTCGGGGATCTGGCGGCGACGCTGGTGCTGTGCATCGTGGTTGGATTTGGCATCCTGGCGCACACCCGGCGTGTCTGGGCGCTGCCATTGCTGCTGCTGTGTCTCGCCGGAGGTGTTACTGCTTTGCTGCTCTCCGGCACCCGCGGTGCCTGGGTCGCCCTGCCGCTGCTGGCACCGGTGTTGTTCACGCCGCTCGGCGGCTATTTCAAAAGGCGCCATCTGGTACTGGTAGTACTGGTGCTGGTAGCGGTGAGCGCCGGTGCGTTTGTGGTGACCCGCAGCGGCGTCCAGTCGCGGGTGGCGAACCTGTATACCGTGCTGCGGGATGACCTCATCGCGCTGCACGCCAATCCGGTATGGACGGCACAGGTGGCCGGCAAACCTCAGTGTATCAACGGCGCGACCTTCCTTCGCAACTGGCTGCAGCAGGCCACCCGCAGCGGTGCACCGGATGCCAAGGCGGCCGTGGTACGTGAGGCGGCGTTCCCGGCGGTGGCGGGCCAGGTGGCATGCACGGGAGCGGGCGCGTTGCGCCTCGTCAACCCCGATTCCCATCAGACGGCGCAATTCAGCTTTCCGCGGGTGCCAGCCGCCATGGGCGATCTGCAGCGTACGGTGCTCATGGTCCGCGGCGATGGCAGCGCTTCACTCGCCGGATTCAATGGGCCGGCGGCGCAGTTCCAGGAGACCCGCTACCAGATACTCCCGCTTACGGCACCGAATCAGGCCGGCACCCGGCTGCTGCTGAACGTACCGCCGAACGGCAGCGTGTACCTGGTGCCGCTGGAGAGCTATTCCGGCGAGTACAGTTTCACCCTCGCCGATGATTCCATCGGCGTACGCTTCGCGCTCTGGGGCGGGGCTTGGCGGCTGTTCCTCACGCACCCATTCCTCGGCGTGGGCAGCGGCGCCTTCCAGTCCGAATTGCGCCGCCGGGTGGATGCGGGCCTGATACAGCCCGCGACAGGCGACTATGATCATCCGCACGACGAGTACCTGGATGCTCTCGCCAACCGCGGACTCCTTGGCCTCGCCGCCCTGCTCGCCATACTGCTTATCCCCGCAAGACGCTTCGCACGGGTATTGCATGATGGTGAGCGCACCGAGCACACCGTAGCGCTTGCCGGACTGCTGACGGTGGCGGGATTCGGCATCTTCGGGCTCACTGATACGGTTTTCCTGCATTCCATGATGATCACCTGGTATGTGATGTATATGGCGATCTTCTATGCGCTGCTGCGTGACCAGACTGAAAAAGCCCGGCTCGGGGATTGAAGGTCATGCAGGACAGCTACCAACCGCAAATCGTCGAAGCCGCCGCCCGCCAACTCTGGGAGCAGGGCGGCTATTTCCGGGCTGTGGAGACGGGCGGCGGCGCCAAATATTACTGCCTGTGCATGCTGCCCTATCCCAGCGGCCGGCTGCACATGGGGCACGTGCGCAACTACACCATCGGCGACGTGATCACGCGCTTCCAGCGCATGCGCGGCAAGAACGTGCTGCAGCCCATGGGCTGGGACGCCTTCGGCCTGCCGGCGGAGAACGCCGCCATCAAGAACGGTGTGCCACCCGCCAAGTGGACCTGGGACAACATCGCCTACATGCGCGGGCAGCTCAAGTCGCTGGGGTTCGCCATCGATTGGTCGCGGGAAGTGGCCAGCTGCGATCCGCGCTATTACAAGTGGAACCAGTGGCTGTTCCTGCGCATGCTGGAACAGGGCATCGCCTATAAGAAGACCGGCACGGTGAACTGGGATCCGGTGGACCAGACGGTGCTCGCCAACGAACAGGTGATCGACGGCCGCGGCTGGCGCACCGGTGCGCCGGTAGAGAAGCGCGAAGTGCCCATGTACTACCTGCGCATCACTGATTACGCCGACGAACTGCTCACGGCGCTGGCAACACTCCCGGGCTGGCCGGAGCGCGTCAAGACCATGCAGGCCAACTGGATCGGCAGGAGCGAGGGCGTGGAGATCGGCTTCCCGTACGACGGCGGCCTGCTCAAGGTGTTCACCACCCGCGCCGACACGCTGTTGGGCGCCACCTATGTGGCGGTGGCGGCGGAACATCCGCTGGCGCTGCGGGCGGCCGCGGGCGATGCAAAGGTGGCGGCCTTCGTGGAGGAATGCCGCCGGGGCGGGGTGACGGAAGCGGAGCTGGCCACCCAGGAGAAGAAGGGCGTGCCCACCGGCCTGTTCGTGCGCCATCCGCTGACCGATGAAAAACTGCCGGTATGGGTGGCCAACTACGTGCTCATGGCCTATGGCGAAGGCGCAGTGATGGCAGTGCCGGCCCACGACCAGCGGGATTTCGAGTTCGCCCGCAAGCACGGGTTGCCTCTCAAGGTTGTGGTGCGGCCGCCGGATGGCGAAGCGCCTGCGGCTGGTTCCATGAGCGCTGCGTTTATCGAGCACGGCGTCATCGTGAATTCAGGCAAGTACGATGGTCTGACCTCGGTGCAAGCCATGCATGCCATCGCGGCGGATTTGAAAACCGGCAAACTCGGCGAGCAGCGCACCGTGTACCGGCTGCGGGACTGGGGCATCTCGCGGCAGCGCTACTGGGGCTGCCCCATCCCCATCATCCACTGTGACGCTTGCGGCGACGTGCCGGTGCCGGATGCGCAGCTGCCGGTGGTACTGCCGGAAGATTTGATCTCGGACGGCAGCGGCAATCCGCTGGCTGAATGCGCGGAGTTCGTCAACGTCGAGTGTCCCGGCTGCGGCCGTCCGGCGCGCCGCGAGACCGACACCATGGACACCTTCGTGGACTCGTCCTGGTATTACATGCGCTACGCCTGTGCGGATAACGGCAAGGCGATGGTGGACGCTCGCGTGGACTACTGGCTGCCGGTGGACCAGTACATCGGCGGCATCGAGCACGCCATCCTGCATCTTTTGTATTCGCGCTTCTGGACCCGGGTGATGCGCGACCTGCGGCTGGTGAAGTTCGACGAGCCGTTCACCAACCTGCTGACGCAGGGCATGGTGCTGAATCACATCTTCTTCCGCAAAGGCGCCACCGGCGCTATCACCTATTACAGCCCCGACGAGGTGGCGTCCGCGTACGACGCCCACGGCCATGTCAGCGGCGCGACGCTCAAGGCCGACGGCCTGCCGGTGGAATACGGCGGCATGGGCACCATGTCCAAGTCCAAGGCCAACGGCGTGGACCCGCAGACGCTGGTGGACAAGTACGGCGCCGACACCGTGCGGCTGTTCATGCTGTTTGCCGCACCGCCGGAGCAGACGCTGGAATGGTCGGAGACCGGTGCGGAGGGCGCGCAGCGTTTTCTGAAACGCCTGTGGAGGGCGGTGGCGGAGCACGTGCATGCCGGCGCCGCGCCCAGGCTGGATGCGGGTGCGCTCGACGCCGGGCAGCGCGCGCTGCGTCTGCAGGTGCATGAGACCATTGCCAAGGTCACCGATGACCTCGGCCGCCGCTATACCTTCAATCCCGCGGTCGCCGCGCTGATGGACTTGCTCAACGCCCTCAGCCGCGGCGGGGACACGACGCCCCAGGGACGGGCCGTGCGGCAGGAAGGATTCGAGAGCATCACCCTGATGCTGGCCCCGATGGTGCCGCATATCTGCGAGACACTGTGGCGCGAACTGGGCCATACCGCATCGGTAATGACGGTCCGCTGGCCCGAGATCGACGCGGCGGCGCGCGTGCGCGAGCGCATCGAGATCGTGGTACAGGTGAACGGCAAGCTGCGCGGCCGGGTGGCGGTGGCGGCGGATGCGGACCGCGAGAGCCTTGAACAGGCCGCCCTCGCGGATCCCAGCGTGCAACGCTTCCTCGACGGTAAGCCCGTGCGCAAGGTGATCGTGGTGCCGGGCAAGCTGGTCAATCTGGTGGTGTGACCGGCCGCAGCCCCCTCCTTTTTCAAAGGAGGGCAGGGGGAAGATTTCAGGATTCCTGGATGAAAAACAAATCCCCCTCGCCCCCCTTTTCCAAAGCGGTGATGGACTTTTTTTCACGAGGTGGATGGGCTGTTTCCGATGTACTTAGCCCGCGTGCAGCCGGGTATGCCGCCTTCTTGTCGCGGCTGTCCGCCATGGCGCGGGGCACGCTAATTTCCATGCAGCCGGATATACTGACTCCCACCTTGTGCGAAGAAAGGCAGGACATGCAGCCGGGCACGACAGCTCCCTCATTTTCCAGGGCCGGATTAGCGGCGTGCTTGTTGATGGTCTTGATGGTGAGCGGCTGCGGATTCCATCTGCGCCAGCCCGCCAAGCTGCCGGCCGCCATGCAGCGCACCTACATCGCCGCGGCCGGCGGCAGTCCCGGGCTGGTGCGGGAGCTGCGCCGCAACCTGACCACCGCCAGCACCACCGTGGTGGACGATCCGGCCACGGCCACGGCGCTGCTCAACATCCTGAGCGCCCAGCAGTTTCAGCGGGTGCTGTCGGTGAGCAACACCGGTCAGCCGTTGGAGTACCAGGTGGCCTACCGGGTGGAGTTCTCGCTCACCGTCGGCGGCAAGACCCTGATTGACAAGCAAACGCTCACCCTGACGCGCAACTACGCCTATGACGTGGCCAACGCGCTCGGTGACGTCCAGCAGGCTAACGTGCTATACAGCGTGCTGGAGCGTGAGATGGCGCAACTGATCACCTTCCGCCTCGAAGCCGCAGGCCGGCAGATGGCTGCGCCAGGTTCGCCGTGAACACGCGTCGCGGCCTGCTGCGGCGATTGGGGCGCGCCTCGCAGGGACCCGGCGGGCGGCGCCTGCTGTTGCTGCTCGCTGCCATAGTGTTGCTGGTGCAGACCGGATTTCCGGCGCATGAGGACAGCCATCCCCTCGGTTCCCCCAACACCCAGTGCCAGTATTGCGTGCTGGGCGGACATCTGTTCAGCGTGCCGAATACCGCCATCGAAGCACCGGCACCACCGCTGCACGCGGAAATACCGCTGCCCGCGCTGGTCACGGTTCACGTCCCGCCTTTCCCTCGTACCCGGTTCAGCCGCGGACCTCCCGCGGAAATCATCGCGTAATTGTCTCGTGTGCCTGTCGCGGCCCGTTGGCCGCGGCCGCACCTGCAAGCTGCGTACTGGTTTCCTGAAGGAGGACTGATATGCGTTTCAAATTCATCGGCGGGCTCGTCACGGGCCTGGCTGCCGCGGCGTGCATGAATGCCTACGCCGCCCCGCAGGGCGGACCCACCGCCTTCAACCCCGGCATCGGCCTGGTGCTGCAGGGCACCTACGGGAGCTATGCGAGTGCCGCCGGCAACCGTCAGATACCCGGCTTCATGCTCGGCGACGGCGCCGGACTTTCGCCCCAGGGCTTCGCGCTCGGGGAGTCGGAGCTGGATGTCGATTCCAACATTGACAACCTGTTCTACGGTTTCGCCGCCCTGACGTTCCACGATGACCACGGCCAGGGATCCGCGGAAGTCGAGCTCGCCTACCTCGAGACCATCGCCATGCCGGACGGTTTCCGCGTGCGTGCCGGCAAGTTCTTCTCGGACTTCGGCTACCAGAACGCGCGCCATTCGCACGTCTGGGATTTCGTGGACCAGCCGCTGGCCTATGAAGCCATGCTGAACAACCAGTACAGCGACCCTGGTGTGCAGGTCACCTGGCTGGCGCCCACCGATACCTATCTGCTGTTCGGTGCGGAGGCCTTCAGCGGCGACAGTTTCCCGGCCGGCGGCGCCGCCCACAGCGGCAACGGCGCCAACACGCTGTACATGAAGGTGAGCGAGGACGTGAACGACAGCAGCACCTGGTTCGCGGGCCTGTCCTATATGTCGGCGCGTTCCCTCAACCGCCCGTCGCTGGGCACCGACCCGTTCGATCCCAACAACAGCGTGATCGATGCGGGTCCGTTCTTCACCGGCACCAGCAACATCAGCGGCGCGGACTTCGTATGGAAGTGGTCGCCCCACGGCAACTTCTACGAGAAGAATTTCATCTTCCAGGCGGAGTACCTGCATCGCAACGAGCGCGGCAGCGTGGCGGCAAGCGCGTGTCCGGTCGGCCAGGTCTGCGGCGGCAGCAGCTACAGCGATTCCGCCAACGGCTGGTATGCACAGGGCGTGTACCAGTGGATGCCGCGCTGGCGCTTCGGTCTGCGCTACGACCATCTGGGCAGCAACAACACCGTCACCGGCGCCTACCAGCCGGCGGTGCTGCTGGGCAACGGCTTCGCGCCCAGGCGTTACACCGCCATGCTGGATTTCTCCAACACCGAATTCAGCCGCATCCGGCTGCAGTTCAACCGCGACGAATCGGGAGCGGCGCCTTACAACGAGGTGTTTCTCCAGTACATCGTCGCCATGGGCGCCCACCCCGCCCATACCTTCTGATTCCCGCGGAGGATCTCACCATGAAAACCCTGAAGCTGTGTCTATTATCCGTCGCGCTGCTGCTGTCATCCGCGCCGGCGTTCGCCGACCTGAACGTGTTCGCCTGCGAGCCACACTGGGCGGCCCTGGTCAAGGCCATCGGCGGCGAGCACGTGCACGTCACCTCCGCCACCGGCGCCTACAACGATCCGCACTACATCCAGGCGCGGCCGAGCCTCATCGCCAAGATGCGGCGTGCCGACCTGCTGGTGTGCAACGGCGCGCAACTGGAGATCGGCTGGCTGCCGGTGCTGCTGCGCCAGGGCGACAATGAACGGGTCCAGCCCGGCCAGCCCGGCAATCTGGATGCTTCCCGTTACGTGCGCCTGCGCCAGATCCCGACCAGCGTCGACCGGTCACTGGGCGATATCCACCCCGACGGCAACCCGCACATCCAGACCAGTCCCCGCAATATCGCGGCGCTGGCGCCGGAGCTGCTGAAACGCATGGTCGCGCTGGATCCGGCTGACGCGGCCTATTACCAGTCGCATTACCAGGACTTCATCACCCGCTTCGACGCGGCCATGGCGAAGTGGCAGCAGGAAGCGGCGCCGCTCAAGGGCATGAAGATCATCGTCTATCACGACGGCTGGGTGTACATGCAGCACTGGCTGGGCCTCGACGTGGTCGGTTATCTGGAGCCGAAACCCGGCATCCCGCCGAGCCCGAGTCATCTCGCCGAGCTGCTTACGCAGGTCAAGGGCGGGCAGGTACAGGGCATCATCTACACGCCTTATGAAGACGAGCAGGCGCCCCAGTGGCTGTCGCAGCGTACCGGCATTCCGGTGGCGCTCATCCCCGACACGGTCGGGGCGGACAACGATCCGGACCTGTTCTCATTCTATGACCTCATGGTCAGTCAACTGCTGAAGCTGCATGGAGAAGCCAAATGAGTCTGAATGCGGTTGATCTCTCCATCATCGTGCCGGCACTGGTGGCGGGCATCCTGGTACTCACCACCCACGTGCCGTTCGGACGCGAGGTGCTGAACCGCGGCATCATCTTCATCGATCTCGCCATCGCCCAGGTGGCGGGCATGGGTGTGATCGCCGCCAGCACCTTCCATTTCGGCAGCGGCGCGGGCTGGTCGGCGCAGGCGGCGGCGGTGATCGCGGCGCTCATCGGTGCGCTGCTGCTCACCTGGACGGAGAAGCGCTTCCCCGACATCCAGGAGGCGCTCATCGGCGGGCTGTTCGCGCTGGCGGCCACCGGCAGCATCCTGCTGCTGGCCAATAACCCGCAGGGCGGCGAGCATCTCAAGGACCTGCTGGTGGGCCAGATACTGTGGGTGTCGCTCTCGAGCCTGTGGCCCATCGCCATCCTCTACGCGCTGGTGCTGCTGTGCTGGTTCGGTTTGCGCGGCCGCATCGGCCGCATCGGTTTCTATGTGTTGTTCGCCGTCACCGTGACCGCCTCGGTGCAGCTGGTGGGTGTGTACCTGGTGTTCGCCAGCCTCATCATGCCGGCGCTGGGCGCCAAGGGCCTCAGGGAGAAACCCGGTCTGGTGCTGGCCTTTGCGGCGGGCGTCATCGCCTACGCCGCCGGGCTGGTGCTGTCGGCGGCCTTCGACCTGCCGAGCGGCGCGCTCATCGTGTGGTGCCTGGCGGTGCTCGCCATTATCATGGGGGTCATGCGCAAACTCCTTCCCGGCAGGACCGTTGAAGCTCACGCCTGACAGACTCCCCGGCCAGCTGCAGGCCGCGCTCGCGCCCGTGTACTTGATCGCAGGCGACGAGCCGCTGCAACGCGAAGAAGCCGCGGACGCGGTGCGTGCCGCCGCCCGCGCCGCCGGTTATACGGAGCGCGAAGTGCATGTGGCGGAACGCGGTTTCGACTGGAACCTGCTGCGCAGCGCCGCCGCCAGCCTCTCACTGTTCGCCGCCAAACGGCTGCTGGAAGTGCGCCTGCCCGGCGGCCAGCCCGGCGATGACGGCGCCGAAGCACTCATGACCTATGCCGGAGCGCCCGCCCCGGATACGGTACTGCTGGTGGTGTGCGGCAAGCTGGAGCGGGGTGGCGGCCGCTGGGCCGAAGCCCTGGAGCGGGCCGGGGTGATGGTGCAGACCTGGCCGCTGGAGGTCCGGCAGCTGCCCGCCTGGCTCGAGCGGCGCCTGCGCAGCCGCGGCCTGCAGCCGACACCGGAAGCGGTCGCCCTCATCGCCGCACGGGTTGAGGGCAACCTGCCGGCGGCGGCCCAGGAAGTGGAGAAACTGCTGTTGCTCCGCGGCCCTGGCGCGGTGGATGGAGACGCTGTGCGGGAAGCGGTGGCGGACAGCGCCCGCTTCGATGCCTTCAAACTCGTGGACGCGGCCCTGATGGGTGACCGGGGACGCACGGTGCGCATCCTCGACGGACTGGCGGAGGAGGGTGCGGAACCGGTGGCGGTGCTGGGGGCCCTGACCTATACCTTGCGTGAGCTGGCCACCCTGGCGTGGCAGATCGAGGCGGGCACCCCGCCCCAGCAGGTGCTGGGCAAGGTCTGGGAGAAACGCCGGCCGCTCCTGCAGCAGGCCCTGAAGCGCGCCAAAGCCCGTGACTGGCAGCAGCTCCTGGGACTCGCTGCCCGGGCCGACCGGGTGATGAAGGGCCAGGCGCCGGGCCGGCCCTGGGATGAGCTGTTACACTTGGCCGAAAGCCTGGCGGGACTGCGCCTGCCGGTCTGAACAGGAGCACCGCCGCCAGGCATGAGGAAAATCGGCATCTTCGGGGGCAGCTTCGACCCCATCCATTTCGGCCATCTGCGGCCCGCGCTTGAAATCCTGGACGCACTTTCCCTGGACGAGATCCGTTTCATCCCGGCGGGGCAGCCGCCGCACCGCGGTGCGCCCGGCGCGCCGGCGGCACTGCGCCTCGAGATGCTGCAAGCCGCCGTGGCCGGTGATGCACGCCTGCGGGTGGATGCACGCGAGCTGCGCCGCGCCGCGCCGTCCTACACCGTGGATACGCTCGCCGGGCTGCGGGCCGAGTATCCGGACGGGCTGCTGGCATTGATCGTCGGTATGGATGCCTTCCTGGGTCTTCCCGGCTGGCATCGGTGGCGCAGTATTTTTGATTTCGCCCATATGATCGTGGCGCACCGGCCCGGCTGGCTGCTGCACAACGACGGCGTGCTCGGCGAACTCGTGGGGCAGCGGCGCGCTGAGTCCGCTGACGCGCTGCTGCAGGCCGCTGCCGGACGCATACTTTTCCAGCCGGTGACACAGCTGGAGATCTCCTCCACGCGCGTGCGTGAATGCATCGCCGCGGGCGGCGACGTCCGCTATCTCGTGCCCGATGCGGTGCGCGAGCTGATCCGGAATTCCGGTTGCTATGTGAAACCGATGGAGCATTGATGGAAACCGAACGACTGCGCGAACTGGTGGTGACTGCATTGGAGGATCTGAAGGCCGCGGATATCCGCGCCCTGGACGTGCGCGGCGCCACCGCCATCACCGACTTCATGGTGATCGCCAGCGGCACTTCCGACCGGCATGTGAAATCCCTGGCGCGCAACGTGCTCGACAAGGCCCGCGCCCACCAGGTGCGCGCGCTGGGCGTCGAGGGCGAGAGCGAGGGCGAGTGGGTGCTGGTGGATCTGCGCGATGTGGTGGTGCATGTGATGCTGCCGCGGGTGCGGGATTTCTACAATCTGGAGAAACTCTGGAGCGTGGAGAGCGGTGCCGCAACACCGCCGGAGCCGGCAGTCGCCGCCCGCCGCCGGCGCTGACGGGCGGTGCGCATCCATCTGTTGACCGCGGGTTCGCGCCTGCCGTCCTGGATCAACCAGGGCTTCGCGGAATACGCTGCGCGCCTGCCGCCGGAATGCCGGCTGATATTGAAAGAAATCCCCCTGGGCGCAGGCCGGCGCACCGGCGATACCGCCAGGGCCATGACCGAGGAAGGGGCGCGTCTGCTGGCGGCAGTCCCGCCCCGGGCCAGGGTGGTTGCGCTGGACGTGCGCGGCCGCGCTTTCAGCTCCGGGGAACTGGCGCAGCAGTTGAATCACTGGTTGCAGGACGGCCGTGATCTGGCGCTGTTGGTGGGCGGTCCCGACGGCCTTGCGCCTGAATGTCTCGCCCGGGCGGACCTCGAGTGGTCGCTGTCGCCCCTCACTCTGCCCCACGGCCTGGTGCGCGTGGTGGTGGCGGAACAGCTATATCGTGCATGGACGATACTGAATAATCATCCGTATCATCGGGGATGAGAGGTGAGGCGTGAGGCGTGAGGAGTAGGAGTGAGGGGTGCCACGAAACCATCGCGGCGACTATCGCCGCTCCCGCAATCGAACCACCGCGAAAAGGGTGAGGGGTGAGGTATGAGGAGTGAGGCGGCGCATGACCGCCGCATCAAGCGGCGTGTATCTCCGTCACTAATTTGAATGCAGGCGAGCACAGACGCTGGCGCAGCTCCGCGTCCATGTCATCCTGCAACTGGAAGCGGCGCAGGTAGACTGCGCGCTTGTGCGAGGGCACGGAGTTGATGTCGCGACGCGACCGATCCACGGGGATGGCAAAGAAACCGCGTTCCGCCGGATGTCCCTTGGCTTCCGCCCATACCAGATCGTAGGAGCTTTTGATCGGGCTGCGGTAACGGTAACGACGCCGCTTGAGGATGTGCGCCGCGTCGCTGATGGCGAGGATGCCGGAGATGCCCCAGCAGGCGGCGATCTCCTGTAACAGATGGATCAGCAGGGGTTTAGGCCGCATCCCGTGGAACGCTTTGGTGACGCGCTTGGCGGCTTCCCGTCCGCTGCCTGCCTGTCCGCCCTGCAGACCGCCGATCAGTATCTCCCAACCCGTCATGCCGAAATGCACCACGAAGGTGAGCGTGGCCACCTTGCCGTAGGCCGGTGATTCGACCGAGAGCGCGAGTTCTCCCTCCCGCTCCATGTTGCCTGCGTAGGCAATGCTGACAGTGAAGGGCTCTTCCAGATGTGCCGTGGCACGCTGCACCAGCGCATAGGCCTGGCCATGCACCAGCGCCGTGAACAACTGGGCGGACACCTGCTGTCGCAGGAACAGGTAATGTTCCCGCAGTATCCGGTAGCGTTCCAGCCGCGTGAGGCGCACATGCAGATAGGGGCGTAAGGGCTTTTCATGCAAGCGCGGGTGGTAATCCGCCAGCGTGGAGAACGGCGCCGTGGCCAGCATGTCGTTCCAATGGGAGGCGATGCCCAGGTGCGTCAGCGCTCGCCACAGGTATTTGACCCGTTTGACGAACCATTTATTCCTGGAGACCGGGTAGATGGATCGGGAGATGCGGAAGAGGGCACGTAACTGCCGCCAGAACCTGGTCGTAGAGGCTCTGGTGTAAAGTAACAACTGGCGTGGATCTTCAGGATTAGACATATATGTGCATCACACGCCGCCAAGACATCCTTACTATGGGACACGCTAGTTTTACATCAAGGGGTCCCGTCAACCTGGTTATTTTCGATTAACTCCGGGTAATTATGGACTGTTGTCGCTTCAAACTGGCACGCATGGCGGCGTAAGGTGATCCATCTCGCTTCCCAATCGCCGCGCCGCGCCGCATTGCTGCGGCAACTCGGTGTGCATTTCGCGGTGATGAGCGCCGCGGTGGACGAGACCGCGCACCCCGGGGAGACGCCGGCGGCTTACGTGCAGCGGCTGGCGGCGGCCAAAGTCATGGCGGCAGTCCGGGTCCTGGGCAGGGAGGCCATGGGGCCGGTGCTGGCGGCGGATACGGCGGTGGCGGTGGACGGGGTCATCCTCGGCAAGCCGGCGGACCGGGCGGCGGGGCTCGCCATGCTGGCGCGGCTGTCGGGGCGCAGCCATCAAGTATTATCGGCAGTGGCGCTGTGGCACGCGGACCGGCTGCGGCAGGCCCTGAGCACCAGCACCGTCACCTTCCGGGCCCTCGCGCCCGGGGAGGCGGCGGCCTATTGGGAGAGCGGCGAACCGGCGGACAAGGCCGGCGGCTACGCCATCCAGGGACGGGGCGCGGTGTTCATCAGCCGTCTCGAAGGCAGTTATTCCGGCGTCATGGGTCTGCCGCTGCATGAGACGGCGCAGTTGCTGGCACAAACGGGATTGCAGATCCTGGGTAGCAATAATATGAAGGCGGAAGTGAGGGAGTGAGGAGCAAGAAAGTGCTGCGTACTGTGTGCTGCGAAAAGAGAATGGGAAACTTGCGCGTCTATTACACCTCACTGCCTCACTTTTTCGCCGCCCCGGGGACTTTATGAGCGAAGAGATACTGATCAACGTGACGCCGCGCGAGACCCGCGTGGCGCAGCTGGCGGACGGTGTGCTGCAGGAGCTGCATATAGAGCGCACCCGTCGCCGCGGCCTGGTGGGCAATATATATAAAGGCAGGGTATCGCGGGTGCTGCCGGGTATGCAGGCGGCGTTCATCGACGTGGGTCTGGAGCGCACCGCGTTCCTGCACGCTGCCGACATCGCCAAGGTGGCCTACGGCGAACACGATTATGAGGGCGGCGAACCCGCCGACATCCGCGGGTTGCTGCACGAAGGCAAGGAGATACTGGTGCAGGTGCTCAAGGATCCGCTGGGTACCAAGGGCGCGCGCCTCACCACGCACATCAGCATACCTTCACGCTACCTCGTGTACCTGCCGGGCGGCAAGGGCGTCGGTCTGTCCACTCGTATCGAGGAGGCGGCGGAACGCGCCCGGCTGCGGGAACTGCTGCAGGTGTTCGCGGATGGCGGCGGCGGCGGTTATATCGTGCGCACTGCCGGCGAAGGTGCGGCGCCGGAAGCGCTGCGTGCCGACATGCTGTTTCTCAACAAGCTGTGGGAGAACATCCGCGCGCAGGCGGACGGTGCAAGCGCCGGCACGCTGGTGCACGGGGACCTGCCGCTCGCGGTGCGCATCCTGCGGGACCTGTTTGGCAGCGAGATGGAACACGTGCGGGTGGATTCGGCGGAGGCCTGCGAACGCATGCGTGCCTTCACGCAGATGTTCATCCCGCAGATGACGGCGCGCATCGAGCATTACACCGGCAGCCGGCCGATCTTCGAGCTCTATGGCATCGAGGACGAGATCCAGAAGGCGCTGGAGCGCAAGGTGCAGCTGAAGTCCGGCGGCCACCTGATCATCGACCAGACCGAGGCCATGACTACCATCGACGTGAACACCGGTGCCTACGTGGGTCACCGCAACCTGGAAGAGACCATCCTCAAGACCAACCTGGAAGCGGCTCAGCCCATCGCCCGACAGCTCAGGTTGCGCAACCTCGGCGGCATCATCATCATCGATTTCATAGATATGACCGACGCGGAGCACAGGCAACTGGTATCGCAGGCGCTGCAACAGGGTCTTGCCAGGGATCATGCCAAGACCCAGGTCACGGAGCTATCGGCGCTCGGGCTGGTGGAGATGACGCGCAAGCGCACCCGCGAAAGCCTGGAACACATCCTGTGCATGCCTTGTCCTACCTGCAACGGCCGCGGCTCGCTGAAGACACCGGAGACGGTGTGCTACGACATCTTCCGTGAGATTCTGCGGGAGGCGCGCCAGTATGAGGTGCGGGAACTGCGTGTTTTGGCTTCCCAGGAGGTGGTGGAAATGCTGCTGGATGAGGAATCCACCAGCCTCGCCGAGCTGGAGGCGCAGGTCGGCAAGGCCATCCGTCTGCAGGCGGAAGCCCTGTACGGCCAGGAGCAATTCGATGTGGTGCCCATGTGATCGGCTCCCCGTGTACCCGCCGCGCCGGACATGATGCAGTCCCCAAGGATCGCCGGGAGAGCATGTGAGGACCTGGCAGCAGCGGCTGTGGAAATGGACCGCCGGCCTGTTCGCGGCGGCGGTGATCGTGCTGGCCACCGGCGCAGGGCTGTTCCGCCTGTTCGCGCCGCTGGTGCCCGGCTACCGCACCACGGTGGAAACCTGGGCGAGCCGCGTGCTCGGCCGTCCGGTGAGCATCGTCGCCATGGGCGCGCGCTGGGACTGGTACGGTCCGGAGATCACCCTCGAGCAGGTGCGTATCCTGTCCCACGACCGGCAGCGGGTGGTGACGGAGGCGCGTGAGATCCGTCTCGGCATCAGCTTGCGTGCCTTGTTGCATGGCGAGGTATCGCGGCCGAGTCGTATCGAGCTGATCCAGCCGCAGCTGGTGGCGGAGCGGGATCGCGCCGGCGTATTCAGCATCCGCGGTCTCAGCGGCGGTGCCGGCGGCGAGAATACCGACTGGCGCCGCCTCGCTGACGAGACTTTCGCGCAGCGCGCCGCCGTGATCATCCGCCATGGCGAACTGACCTTCCATGACGCACGCATGCCGACGCCGCTGCTGTTCAAGGACATCGATCTCGATCTGGATAATTCCGCCGACAGCCATCGCTTGTCCGGCAGCGTCATGTTGCCGGCCGGCCTGGGCCGTAGCCTGTCTTTCGACGTGCGGGTGGAGGGTGAGGGGCTCAAGCCGGAAGCCTGGAGGTGGCAGGCCGGCGTGCAGGGCGCCGGGCTCGATCTGCCGCGGATGCTGGCCTACTGGCCGGCCTACGACGGCCGCTTCACCAGCGGCCTGCTGGATTTGCGCGCGCAGCTCGACGGGCAGGGCGCGCAACTGCGCAGCCTGTCGGTGAGCATGAATGCCCATGATGTATTCCTGCCGGGTCTCGGTTCACCGGCAAACGGGTTCAACACCCTCACCGGCAGCGTGGACTGGACCCGCAGTGACGATGGCTGGCGTCTGAGCGGCGATAATCTGCGGCTGCAACGTGGCGCCGATGCCTGGCCCGTCAGTCACTTCAGCTTGCAATACGCCCGGGATCCGGCGGGCGGCGGACTGTGGTCCGGTGATGCCAACTTTCTGCGCCTGCAGGATCTGGTGACGCTCGCCAGCTGGTTGCCGGCGGATTTTTCCGGCACCACGGCCAGGCTGTTGCGGCTTTCGCCCCAGGGGGATGTGACGGATGCCGCATTCGCGATACGGTTGCGCGGCAAATCTCCGGGGGCATGGCAGGCGCGCGGCCGGTTCACCGACCTGGGCGTGCAGGCGGACGGCCACATCCCGGGATTCACCGGCCTGGACGGCCGGCTGCAGCTCGATCAGGACGGCGGCCTGCTGACGCTGGCGACCCAGGATGGCACGCTGAGCTTCCCGCACCTGTTCCGCGGACCGCTGTACGCGACCACTCTCAGCGCCGATGTGCAGTTTCAACATGATACCCGGGGTTGGCGCATCGCCACGGATGATCTCGCGGTGGTGAACGCGGATGCCCGGGCGCGCGCCAAAGGCAGCCTGCTGTTTCCCGCCGACGGCAGTTCCCCGGTGATCGCTGTGGATGCCAGCGTGGCCGATGCCGATGTCCGCAACAAGTCCGCCTATTTCCCGGTGGGCATCATGCCGCAACCGGTGGTGGCGTGGCTGGACAGCTCCATCGCCGGCGGCCAGGTGCCCAGCGGCAGTCTGGCGCTGCACGGCAAGCTCAAGGATTTTCCCTTCGATCACGGTGGCGGGGTATTCGATATCCGTTTCCATCTGCTCAACGGCAGCCTGGATTACGCCGTCGGCTGGCCGCAGGTGCAGAACCTGGATGCGGAGGTCGAGTTCAAGGGTGCCGGCATGCAGGTGGCGGTACGCGGCGGCACGGTGCTGGGGGATGACATCGGCGGTGTCACCGCGCGCTTCGCCGATCTCAGCACCGGGGTGCTGGAGATCGACGGCACGGCCCGCGGCGGCGCTCAGGCGACGCTGGATTTCCTGCGCAGCGGCCCGCTCAAGGGACGCTTCGGTCAATACCTGGACAAGCTGCAGGCCGGCGGCCGCAGTGACGTGACCCTGCACCTGGTGTTGCCGGTGGAGCAGCCGGAGAGGTTCGCGCTGCGCGGCACGGCGGCGCTCGCCAATGCCAGTGTGGCCGTGGCTGGTCAGCCACAGTGGCGCTTGAGCAGATTGAACGGCGCCGTGACATTCACCGCCGACGGTGTTGCCGCAAAAAACCTGCGGGGCATGCTGTTGGGTGAACCCGTCAGTATCAACCTGCATCCCGGCAGCGGCGCTGCCGCAGGTGTCACGCTGTTCACCGCCGCGGGTGCCGCCGACGCCACTACGCTCACGGCGGCGCTGCGCCTGCCGGACCCGGAAATCCTGAACGGCCGGACTGCCTGGCAGATCGACGGCCGCATCTCCAATAATCCGGTTCGCCGCCACACCGGCCTGTCGCTCAGCTTGAGTTCCAATCTGCAGGGGCTCGGCGTCAACCTGCCGGCACCGTTTGGCAAACCCGCCGGCGCCGCGGTGCGCCTTGCGGCCGGACTCACACCGGGTGGCAATGCAAACAGCATGATCCTGCAGGCGGACTATATGGACCGTGCCGCCGCTGTGCTGGTGTTCGACACCCGCGGCGGCAACTGGGAATTCCGTAATGGCGATGTGCACCTGGGGCCCGGCTCACCGCCGCCGCCGGCGGCCAGCGGCCTTTCCATCAGCGGCGCCATGCAGGAGCTGTCGCTGGATGACTGGCGACACTTTGTTACCGGTGCCTCCCACGGTCCCCTGTTGCCGCCACTGCTGCACAGCGTGGATCTCGAGATCGGCCGGTTCGCGGGTTTGGGCCAGCATATAGAACGGCTGCATGCGCAGCTCACGCGCGCAGCGCAGGGCTGGCAGCTTGACTTGGCGAGCACCGCCGTCAGCGGCCGCATCACCTTGCCCCCCGCCCCGGATGCGGCCCATCCCATCATCGCCGCCATGGACATGGTGACGGTCACACCGCATCCCGCGGATAAGCGCCCCCGCCCCGGCGCGCAACTGGATCCAAAGGATGTGCCGGCGCTGCGCTTCAGCAGCCGGCAATTGCGTTACGGCGATATGCTGCTGGATGCGGTGCGGGCGGAACTGGTGCCGCAGGCGGACGGCGTGGCACTCCGGGATCTATCCGTGGGCGACACCGCGTACACCCTCAGCGGCAGCGGGCAATGGACCAGCCAGGCGGGGGGCAAACAGAACAGTACACTGGCGGTGCAGCTGCACAGCAGGGATGTGGCCAAGACCCTGCAGGCGTTCGGCTATCAGGCGGGTATCACCGGTGACCAGGGCGAATTGCAGGCGAACCTCAACTGGCAGGGCGGGCCTTTCGGTGAAATCCTCAAGACCCTGAACGGCACGATGCACCTCAAACTGCAGCACGGCCAGCTGCTGGAAGTGAAGCCGGGTGTCGGCCGCATATTCGGCCTGCTCAGCATCAATGCCCTGCCGCAGCGGCTGCTGCTCAATTTCAGCGACGTGTTCGGCAAGGGTTTCGCCTACGATTCCATCGAAGGCGACTTCACTCTGTCGCAGGGCAACGCTTACACCAGCGACATGACGGTGGCCGGACCGGCGGCGAAAATCCATGTGATCGGCCGCACCGGCCTGGTGAGCCATGATTTCGACGAGGCGCTGATCGTCGACACCAGCGTGGGGTCCACACTGCCGGTGGTCGGTGCGCTCGCCGCCGGCGTGGGTGTGGGTGCCGTGGTATGGCTGCTCACCGAAGTATTCAAGAAGCCCATCAGTGCCGCGGGCGAGGTGCGCTACCATCTCACCGGGACGTGGGATAATCCGGTGCTGGAAAACGTCACGCAACACAAGCAGGCCGCCCCGCCGCCGCATTAGACAGCGCCTCACCACCATGAAACGCATCCTGTATTTCCTGCTGGGCAGCACCCTGCTGTGGCTGAACGCCGCACAGGCGGCGAACTACACCATCACCGCCGACCTGTGGATGCAGCCGCGCAACGGCGCGGAGGTGGCGCAGATGCCGCCGGTGCGCGCCGCGCTTCAGGATTGGCTGCGTCATCCCGGGTCGCGGCTTGTCATCCTGCATTCGGGAGACGACATCGGCAGCCTGTGGTCCAGCGAGCTCAGTGACTGGCTGGTGGCGCTGGGCGTGCCTTCGGCTCGGATCGACAAGCGCGTCAGCGGCCAGGACGAGAACAGCATCACGCTGGCGGTGGAACCGTGAGCGTGCACAAGCTGGCGGCCGTGCAGATGAGTTCCGCCGCCGAGGTCACTGCCAACCTGCGCGAGGCGGGCAAGCTCATGGCCAAGGCGGCCGCCCAGGGCGCGGAACTCATCGTGCTGCCGGAGAACTTCGCGCTCATGGCGAGGAGCGACGCCGAGCGCGTGCAGGCGGGGGAACTGGACGGCAGCGGCACCATCCAGGATTTCCTCGCCGAGAAGGCCCTCAACCTGCGGGTGTGGATCGTGGGCGGCACCGTGCCGGTGCTGGCCGGCGGCGGCAAGGTGTACGCGCGCTCACCGGTATACGACCCGCGCGGGCAGCGGGTGGCGTTCTACGACAAGATCCATCTGTTCGACGTGCAGGTGAATGCCAACGGCGAGTCCTATAATGAGTCGGCGCGCACCGCGCCGGGCAGCCGCGCGGTGGTGGTGGACACGCCGTTTGGCAGACTCGGCCTCAGCGTTTGCTACGACCTGCGCTTTCCCGAGCTCTACCGCGAGCTCGCCGCCCAGGGCGCCGCACTGTTTGTCGTGCCCGCGGCGTTCACGCGCACCACCGGCCAGGCGCACTGGAACCTGCTGAACCGCGCCCGCGCCGTGGAGAACCTGGCGTTCCTGATCAGCGCCGCCCAGACCGGCCGCCACGCCAACGGCCGCGAGACCTGGGGCCACTCCATGATCGTGGATCCCTGGGGCGAGTTGATCGCCGAGCGCGCCAAGGAACCCGGGGTGGTGCTGGCGGTGATTGATACGGAACAGCAGGCGCGCCTGCGGGCACGTTTCCCGGCGCTGCGGCATCGCCGCCTGTAACGGTATTACCGGATGCGCGAACCTCCACACGGCCGCGCGTGCATGCAGCAGCACACACCTGCATTGCAGGCCTTCGGTGACACGATGAAGGAATTCTTATTTCAATGCACCGCACGGCAGATTTTTCTGCGGGCGCCTGACTATACTCAGCATCCTGTATTCACTGAAACCATCTGACCCACCATGGACACGATGCACAACCCTCTGCAGATCGCCAGGCAAAGCCTGCTCACCGCCGCCGGCATGGACGAGCGGCAGATCGAGCGGGTGCTCGGCCGCATCCTGGATTACCAGGTGGACAGCGCCGATCTTTATTTCCAGCTGTCGCGGCATGAGTCCTGGGGACTGGAGGACGGCATCGTCAAGGAAGGTACCCACAACATCGAGCAGGGCGTGGGGGTGCGCGCGGTCTGCGGCGAGAAGACCGGCTTTGCCTATTCCGATGAGATTCTGCTGCCGGCGCTCACCCGTGCCGCCGATATGGCGCGCGCCATCGCCAGGCAAGGCGGCAACCAGGCCCTCAAGGCCTGGGAAGGCCGGCCGGCACAGCGCCTGTATCTGCCCATGGATCCGCTCCCGACCCTGGCGGATGAGGACAAGGTACAGCTGCTCATGCGCGTGGATGCACAAGCGCGGCGCCTCGACCCGCGCATCAAACAGGTGATGGTGAACCTTGCCGGCGTGCATGAGGTGGTGCTGATCGCCGGCAGCGACGGCACTTTCAGCGCCGACGTGCGGCCGCTGGTGCGTCTCAATGTGAGTGTCATCGCCGAGCAGGATGGGCGGCGCGAGCAGGGCTATGCCGGCGGCGGCGGACGCGTCGGCTACGGATATTTCCTGGAATCGGACCGCGCCCTGGCGCTGGCGCGCGAAGCGGTGCGTACGGCGCTGGTGAATCTGGATGCCGTACCGGCACCGGCGGGCGCCATGACGGTGGTGCTGGGTCCGGGCTGGCCGGGCATCCTGCTGCATGAAGCCATCGGCCATGGCCTGGAGGGGGATTTCAACCGCAAGGGCACCTCCGCATTCTCCGGCCGGGTCGGCGAGAAAGTGGCATCCGAGCTGTGCACGGTGGTGGATGACGGCACCCTCAGGGAGCGGCGCGGCTCGCTTAACATCGACGACGAAGGCACTCCCACCCAGTGCACCACTCTCATCGAGAACGGTGTGCTCAGGGGTTACATGCAGGACAAGCTCAACGCCCGCCTCATGGGCGTGGCCCCCACCGGCAACGGCCGGCGCGAATCCTTCGCGCACCTGCCCATGCCGCGCATGACCAATACCTACATGCGCTCCGGCCCGCATGCTCCCGAGGAGATCATCCGTTCGGTGCAGCGCGGGCTGTATGCGGTCAACTTCGGCGGCGGCCAGGTGGATATCACCAGCGGCAAATTCGTGTTCTCCGCGAGCGAAGCCTATCTGATAGAGGACGGCAAGGTGACACGGCCGGTGCGCGGCGCCACGCTCATCGGCAACGGCCCCGATGTGCTCACGCGCGTCAGCATGGTGGGGAACGATCTCAAACTGGATGAAGGCGTCGGCACCTGCGGCAAGGAAGGTCAGAGTGTGCCGGTGGGCGTCGGCCAGCCGACGCTGCGGGTGGACGGTTTGACTGTCGGCGGTACCCGTTAAGCCCGCTTGAACCGACTCCGGGTTTGACGCGGGTACGCCAGCAAACCTGTGTGCGATGCGAGTACCGGTGATTAAATTCGTGAAGTCATGTATTCATCTTGTTGATTTGGATGAATTTCAGATTGCGCTGGATCGGCAAGGGTGAAACTGTTCACTGATATCTGAGCGACAATTTATAACAGCCCGGCAGTTGACACTGCCAGACCCGGGGAGTATTAACTTTCCCGGGGGGATTTCACTCGTGTTGTTCATCACCGAGCAGTGGGATTCCGAACCCGTATCTCAGAAGGGGGGGTCGCTCATGTTGCGCTTCAAACTGTTTTTCATCGCAATGACACTGCTGGCCATGCCGCTTGCCTGGGCGGGTGTTCCGTATCCACGCGCCCATGAGCCCAGGGCGATCGACCTGGGCGATATGAGCGCGCAGCAGAGTCCCGCCAAGCCGCTTGTCTTCACCGTGGCGCTCAAGCTGCGCGATGCCGCCGGGCTCAGCGCGCTGGTGCAGCAACTGTATGATCCGCACAGCGCGCAATTCCACCGGTTTCTCAGTCAGCGGGAATTCCGCGCCCGCTTCGCTCCCGGCGCGGAGCAGCTGGCCGCGGTCAGGCAGCAGCTGGCCGCCATGGGGTTCAAGGTCATCAAGGTGTATGGCAACGGCACGCTGCTCAAGGTGAGCGCTGCGGCACAAGATGTTGACAGCGCCTTCCACACCAGCATGCATGATTATGAACGGCCATCCTATGATGATGTGCCGGCGGTGCAGTTCCATGCGCCCAGCTCCGCGCCGGTGCTGCCGTTCAGTCTGAATGGCAGCGTGCAGGCGGTCATCGGCCTCGACAGCCGTCCGCGTTACCGGCCCCTGCACAAGATGCGGTCCCTGCAACTCGGCATGGGGATGTCGGTCAAGGAAAGCGCGGCGCTGTGCGGCAGCTATACTTGTGATCCACCCGGCCAGTGGACCGTCACCGATGCCGCGCATTACTACAACCTGCAGCCGCTCTACGACCGCGGCTATGACGGCACCGGCCAGACCATCGGTATCGTGACGCTCGCCGCGTTCACTCCCAGCGATGCCTTTCATTACTGGAGCGATCTGGGGCTGAACGTCAACCCCAACCGCATCAGCGTGGTGAATATAGATGGCGGTCCCGGCGCACCCAGCGACAGTTCGGGCTCGGTCGAGACCACGCTCGACGTGGAGCAGTCCGGAGGCCTGGCGCCCGGCGCCAACATCATCGTTTACCAGGCGCCCAACACCAACCAGGGGTTCCTGGACGCCTTCGCCCAGGCTGCCGGCGACAATGCCGCCGGCACCGTGTCCGTGAGCTGGGGTGAATGGGAGTATTTCGATTCGGTCATCAACGGCACCGATCCGGTCACCGGCAACCAGACTACGGTACTGCAGGCCATGCGGGACATCTTCACCGAGGCGGCCGTCCAGGGACAGAGCTTTTTCGCTGCCGCCGGTGACGCGGGCGCCTATGATGCCAACAACAGCCAGGTGCTGCCCGTGCCTTTCTTCTCCAAGGTGCTGTCGGTGGATTCGCCGGCGTCCGATCCGTTCATCACGGCGGCGGGCGGCACTACCTTGCCGGGCGCCCAGCAGTTCCTGATCGGTCCCAGCACCATTTTCACCGTCAACATCGCGCGCGAGCAGGTGTGGGGGTGGGATTACCTCACCGGCCTGTGCCAGCAGCTGGGGTTCGATCCGGTAAGCTGCGGCATCTTCCCGGTCGGCGGCGGCGGCGGCGTGAGCGTGTACTTCCGCAAGCCCTGGTATCAAGATGATGTGGACGGCGTGCGTCGCAGTCAGCCCAACCAGACGCTCATCGACTACACGCAGAACCCGCCGGTGACCTATTTCACCCTGCCGGCCAATTTCCCGGGCCGCAACGTGCCGGATGTGTCCATGAACGCGGATCCGGAAACCGGTTACATCATCGAGTACACCTCGAGTACCAGCGGCTTCGGAGTCCTGACTTTCTTCGGTGGCACCAGTTTCGTGGCGCCGCAACTGGCCGGCTCCATGGCGGTGGTCAACCAGGATGTGGGTCAGCGGGTCGGTTTCCTCGATCCGCTGCTGTATTTCCTGGTGCAGAGCGGCGAGGCCTATGGTCCGCGGCGCGCCCCCCTGCGCGACATCGTGACGGGCGATAACTGGTTCTACCACGGCCGCCGCGGCTACGAGCCGGCAGCGGGAGTGGGCGTGCCCAACTGGGCGAACTTCGCCGATACGCTCCAGCAGTTCCAGGATAACTGAATTGCAGCATGACGCTGCGGGACGGGCGGCCGGTGGCCGCCCGTCGTTTTATGGGTACTGCGTGGGAACGTCCGGCAACGGGAAGCAGTATCTGTAATAGCGGGGAATCGTCGGGCACGAAAGCCACATCGCCTGTAGAAAGTACGACGGTACCAAGGACGCGGTTTTTTCAAATCACCGCAAAGAAGTTCGCCACGATTTCGTCACGTGTTCGATTCCGCCAGTCAGGATGTGAGCGGTGCGGTGCAGCTCGCCTGGCAGGCGCCGGACGACGGCGGCGCCCCCATCAGCGGTTACCGCGTTTATCGCGGCACGGCGAGCGGGGCGGAAACCTTGCTGGCGACGCTCAACGGCTCCAAGACCGCCTATACGGACGCGAGTGCGCTGCCGCCCCCGACCGGCGCGGTCTATTACTACGAGATCAGCGCCCTCAACAGCGCCGGCGAAGGCCCGCGCGGCAACGAGCTTGCCGCCGCGCAGCCGGTCCTGCCGCCGAGTCCCTGCCGGCCGCCGGGCCTGACGGTAGTTACCGATCCGAGCGGCGATCAGGCGGGAGCACCGGCGAACACCGAGATGGACATCCAGTCCCTCGCGATCGCCGAGCCGTATTTCACCGATGGTTCGCAACGGCTGGTGTTCACGCTCAAGGTCCAGGATCTCAGCATCCTGCCGGCCAATGCCTGTTGGAAGGCGTATTTTGCGGCGCCGGACGGGACCACTTACTTTGTGGACATGAATACCGCCAATGCCCAAGGCACGCCGGCGTTTGAATATGGGCATGTGGCCACCGGTCCCTCGGGCTCCGATGACGTGGTCGACGGCGCTCTGGATTCCGACAGCGGTTACAGTGCCGACGGCACCATCCGCCTGGTGGCGGAGGACGCCAATGTCGGAGGACTTGTGGCCGGTAATGTCCTGCAGCAGGTGCATGCCACCACCCAGCTGCTCGCCGGCGGTTCCGGCACGGGGGTACTGCAGACGACGGATACGACCGTGAACGGCAGCTATACGCTGGTCGGCAACGCCAGCTGCAAGCCGAACGATCCGCCCGTCGCTGCGCTTGCCGCCAGTCCGACCTCCGGAGCGGCGCCGCTCAGGGTGCAATTCGACGGTTCCGGTTCCTATGACCCGGACGGCGACAGCGTCGCCCAGTATGCCTTTGACTTCGGCGACCGCAGCACTCCGGTGACGCAGTCGAGCCCCGTGGTCTCGCACGCCTATCCGCAGAGCGGTGAATACGAGGCAACGCTGACCGTCACGGACAGCAAAGGTCTGGCGAGCAAGAACACATCGAGCATGCGCATCGATGTGCAAATGGCACCGGCCGGCGCACAGGAGATGCGCGGCAGCGGAACCGTCCCTGTGGATGTGGCCGGCGATATGGGTCGCTTTGATCGTGACGTGACCTCGGTCAATACCGGACGTTTCCACTGGAAAGACAAGACGCACAATGTTGAATTCAGCACCAAAGCCATTTCGGGTTTCAGCCGCCTCGGCAATTGCGTGAGTTTCTCCGGTACGGGAACGCTGGAAGAGCAGGGCGGTAGCGTGTCATTCGCAGCCAGCGGCTGTGACAATGGCCCGTCCGGGTCCGGACTGGATACTTTCTCCATCCAACTTTCGGGTGCGGCTGCGGGCAGCTACAGCGGCACGCTCCAGCGTGGCGACCTGGTGCTGTTCGTACGCGGTACTTCCTCCGGGGATAACGACTGAGCTGCGCCGAAGTCTGAGGGAGGACTCACTCCCCTCTTCCCCGGAGGGGAAGAGGGGAGTGAAGAGATGGGCTCATGTGGCAGGCTGCCGAAAGACCCGTTTTCAGCAGCTTGGCACGAAGTATTTGATTTTCGGATCCAGGGGCGAATTCACTTCGTAGTGCAGCATGCTGGGCGATGTGCTGCTGCGCTCAACGCGGCGCGCGCAGGAAGTCGAGCAATGCACGGCGTCGCTTGGGCGTCATGGCGCGATAGATCTCCAGCAATTCCTGTTGATCGGGCGTTAACACCGGCGCGTAATGTCCGCGGCTTTCCTTGACGGCCGAGGGTTGTGCAGTGCCGGCGCCGGTGGCGAGCCATTCGTACTGCACGCTGAGCAATTGCGCAAGCCGGGCAAGCCGCTCACGGCGCGGAGCCGGACCTGCACCGGATTCCCATTGATTGCAGGCACTGCGCGACACATCCATCAGTCGTGCAAGCTGGCTTTGAGACAGGCCCGCCTGCAGACGGGCCTGCCGGATGCGCAGGTGGATGCTCATAGCTGGTTAGTTTAGGGACGCTTGACAAGCGCCGGAAGGAAAGAAATACTGGACGAACAGCGTAAATATTTTCTATACATGCGGCCATGGTGACACTCTGAGGCGGCTGCGCATGAATTGCAGGGAAACATGGCGCTCATGGCAACCGACAATACCGTGACGATGCTCGCGGATCTTCTTCTGCAATATCACCTCACGGTAGCCGAAGTGGCACGTGCGGCACTGTGCCGCGAAGACGATGTACAGCTGGCCATGGACATTGAGCGTTTTGACGCTTGTCCGATCGTGGTGCTGGTACAGGTGAGGGTGGTGGTGGAGAAGTTGCTGCACGCTGGCGGCTGGCGGGGGGACGGCAGTGAACTGTGGCGGGAATTCGATGAACGCCTGGGTGCACTGCTTACTGCCTATCGCAGCCATCGGAGCAGCGGCTGAATTCCGCACCGGTGCAGGGCAGACTGCATCAACCTGGTCAGCGCTAATCTGAGTCGATCATGTGCGCACGGCACCCGGCAGTTTCCGCAGCTGCGCCAGCAGCTGCTTGCGCGTCTTGCACACCAGGGTGGCGTGCCCCAACTTGCGGCCGGGCCGCGGCTGTTTGCCGTAATCGTGGTAGTGCGCTCCGGCGATCGCCAGCACAGTCGCGGGCGGCGGCAGCTCGCCGATGAAGTTCACCATGGCGGCATATCCCAATGCCGAGGTATCACCCAGCGGCAGGTCCAGGATGCCGCGGAGGTGGTTCTCGAACTGGCTGGTGACCGCGCCTTCGATGGTCCAGTGACCGGAGTTATGCACCCGCGGCGCGGTCTCGTTGGCGATTAGCCGGCCCTGCCTCACGAAGAATTCTATGGTCAGTACGCCGGCGTAGTCGAAGTGATGCATCACGCGGCGGGCGTAACTTTCGGCGGGTTTCTGCAGCTGTTTGTCGACACAGGGGGCGATGGTATGGCGCAGGATGCCATCGCTGTGCAGGTTCTCGGCGATGGGATAGAAGGCGGTCTCGCCGCTGCGATTGCGTACGCCGATGACCGATACCTCGCGCTCGAACGCGATGAACTCCTCGAGGATCAGCGGTACGCCGCCCAGGGCGTTGAAGGCACTGCCGAGTTCCGCGGGGCTGCTGATCAGCCGCTGGCCGCGGCCGTCGTAGCCCAGTCGCCGCGTCTTGAGTACCGCCGGATAACCGATCTCCTGGATGGCCTGTTCCAGTTCCGGCATGCTGCCGACGGTGCGGAATTTGGGTGTGGGGATGCGCAGTTCACGGAACAGGTTTTTCTCCGCCAGTCGATCCTGGCCGGTGGCGAGCGCCGCCACCGGCGGCAGGAAGAGCTTGTGCCTGGGGATGTCACCCAGGGCCTCCACCGGCACGTTTTCCACGTCGTAAGTGAGCACATCCACAGCAGCAGCGAGTTCACCGAGCTTCTGCGCATCGCTGAACTCGCCGGGGATGATGGCGCCCACCTGGCCACCGGGCGCATCGGCGCTCTTGTCCAGGAACACGAACTTCAGTCCCAGCGGGTAACCGGCGAGCGCCAACATGCGGCCCAGCTGGCCTGCGCCGACTATGCCGATTTTTTGGGCCGTCTGCGTGGCGCCGGTGGGATATCTCGTCGCTGTACTCATATCGTGTCCATATCAGAAAATACGACGCCTGCCGCGAATGACAAATAGACCGGACTATCCGGGGACGCGATTACTTGGACGGATCGGGATTATTGAGTACCGCTTCGGTCTGGGCGCGGCGGTAGTCGTCCAGCCGTTTGCGGATATCCGGGAACTTGTTGCCGAGGATGGCGGCGGCCAGCAGCGCTGCATTCACTGCGCCCGCTTCGCCGATGGCGAGCGTGCCTACCGGGATGCCCGCCGGCATCTGCACCATGGACAGCAGTGAGTCGAGACCTTTCAGGGTTTTGGATTTCACCGGTACTCCCAGCACCGGCAGCGGGGTCTTGGCGGCGGCCATGCCGGGCAGATGCGCGGCGCCACCGGCAC
>JAGWNO010000004.1 GCA_028871235.1 Gammaproteobacteria bacterium | reverse complement strand
CGGTCAATGAGGACAACGCCCGCAAGCTGTCCGAGCAGTGGGGTTTCCCGGTGCCCGCCAAGGCCGGGCTCACCACCGCCGAGATGATCGAGGTGGCCGATCGCGGCGGCACCGACGTGCTGTTTGCGACCGGCGGCGACTTCCACGAGGTGCTGCCCGATCCGGAGCGCGTGCTGAGCGCCTACTCGCATATCGGACTGCGCGTGCACTTCGACATCGTGCCCTCGTCGCAGATGTTCATCGAACCGGGAAAGGATGCGGTGCTGCTACTGCCCGCGGCCACCCGTTACGAGATGCCCGGCGGCGTCACCGAGACCACCACCGAACGGCGCATCATCTTCAGCCCCGAGATCCCCGGCCCGCGCATCGGCGAGGCGCGTCCCGAGTGGGAGGTGTACATGGAGCTCGCGCGGCGCATACGGCCGGAGTGGCAGGAGCACCTCGCCTTCGCCGACACCGCCGCCATGCGTGCCGAGATCGCCCGGGTGATACCGATGTATGCCGGCATCGAGAGGCTGGCGCGCGAGGGAGATCAGTTCCAGTACGGCGGGCGCCTGCTGTGCGCCGGCTGGAAGTTTCCGACCGCCGACGGCAAAGCCCACTTCCACCCGACCACCTTCGTTCCCATGCAGACGCCGGAGCACAGCTTCCAGGTGGTGCAGCGGCGCGGCAAGCAGTTCAACAGCAACGTCCACGAGGAAAGCGATCCAGCCACCGGACTGCCGCGGGATGCGGTCATGATGAGCGCCGCCGACATCGGACGGCTCGGGCTGCGCGACGGTGATGCCGTGGTGCTCGAAAATGAGAACGGCCGTTTCAGCGGCCAGGTGTTCACGGCCGATGTGCGCCACGGGACTCTCGAGATGTACTGGCCCGAAGGCAACGTGCTGGTGTCCGGCAGCCAGCGCTCGCCGCTCGCCAAGATCCCCGCCTACCGTGACGTGGTGGCGCGCTTGCGCCGCCCGCAGCCGGGCGAGGCCAAACAAACCACGGCGCACGCCACCTAGAGCGGCGACCCATGGACCCGGTACTGGATGAGATCCTCGCGCTCGACCGGGCGCAGGTGCAGCGCGGCCGCTCCGTCGAGCGCGTGCGGATCGCGCGCCTGCAGGATGCCCGCCGTGAGGACCGGAGCGACGAGGTCGCGGGCGAGGAACCCATGGAGATCCGCGTGCGGGTGCCGGCGGCGCAGGGCTGGCAACAGCATTCCATCGCGGTCACCATGCGCACTCCCGGCCACGATTTCGAGCTGGCGGCAGGGTTCCTGCATGCCGAGGGGGTGCTGCACAGCGCCGCTGACGTCCAGCGTATCGGCTACTGCACCGACGTCGAGGAAGACCAGCAGTTCAACATCGTCGCCGTATATCTGGCGCCGCAGGTCAGCTTCAACGCCGAGCGCCTCTCGCGGCACGTGTTCACCACGGCGAGCTGCGGTATCTGCGGCAAAGCCGCGCTCGATTGGGTGCAAACCTCCTGCCCGCGGAAACCGCAGGGGGAATTCCTGCTCGACCCCGGGACGCTGTTCGAGATGCGCCGCAGTCTCGAACAGTCGCAGTCGCTGTTCGCCCGCACCGGCGGCCTGCACGCCAGCGCCCTGTTCGACCTGGAGGGACGCCTGCTGGTACAGCGGGAAGACGTGGGGCGTCACAACGCCACCGACAAGCTGGTGGGCACGCTGCTGCTCGAACGGCGCCTGCCGGCTTCCGACTCGGTGGTGCTGTTCAGCGGACGGGCGGCCTTCGAGCTGGTGCACAAATCGATACTCGCCGGCATCCCGTTTCTCGCTTCGGTCGGCGCGCCTTCAAGCCTCGCGGTGGAGCTCGCGCGCCGTTACGGCGTGACCCTGGTGGGTTTCCTGCGCGAGGGACGCTTCAACGTGTACAGCGGCGCCGAACGCATCCGCTGGCCGGGGAAAGCATGAAAGACGGCATTGCGCCGGCGCTCTCCGGCGTCGTCGGCATGCTGCTCGCCGGCGGACGTTCCGCGCGCATGGGACGTGACAAGGCACTGCTCCCCTATCGGGGCCGGACCCTGCTGGAGCATATGGCGGCCCTGCTGCAGGCAGGCGGCGCGTGCCGCGTGCTGCTCAGCGGACCACCGCGCGCCGGTTATGTCAGCGTGCCGGATCGCCGGCCCGGGCTCGGACCGCTGGGCGGAATCCAGGCGGTGGCGGCGGCGCTTGCCGGCAAGGCCGGCTGCGCGCAGCTGCTCATCGTGCCGGTGGACATGCCGGCGCTCAGCGCAGCGACGCTCGCAGCCCTGCTCGCAGACCGCGACGCCGCCCCGGCTTGCCACTACGCCGACCACCCGCTGCCCCTGAGGCTCGCGCTCGATGAATCCGTGCGCGCGCGGCTCGAGCGTCTTGTGGACGATGCCCACCCGTCCGCCGAACGTTCGCTGCACGCCTTCTGCGCCGCTCTCGGCGCGCGGGTACTGCCCATCCCGGATGCAGTCGTGGATGAATTTGCCGCCCTCAACACGCCGCAGGAATGGGCGGCGTTTCGCGCCGCCGGCGACGCGGTGCCTGCCCCGTGAACCTGCGGCTTGCCCCCGGCATGCTGCGCGTGCGCCTCAGCCGCGCCGAACTGGAGACGCTGCTTGAACATGGCGAGATCAGCGCCGCCACGGCGTTCGCACCCGATCGGACCTTCACCTATACGGTGATGCTTGACGACGGCGCGCCGGGGGTGGTGCTCGACACCGTAGCCAAGGGCTTGCGGCTGCGACTGTCAAAGGCCCAGGCGCGGGAGCTCTCGGCGCGCATCCCGAGCAAGCAGGGGCTCGCCGCGAAACAGTCGGACGGGCACGGCGGCCTTATCGCCTTGAGTCTGGAAGTGGATCTGCACAACAGCCGTCGCGAAGACACCTGAATACCGTCCACCATCCGGAACCTACACGCATGCCCGTCAAGGCAATGCGTCGAACGGCATGACCTCGACCTCGCTGCCGGCGGGCACTGTCGCGGCCGCGGCCGGCAACAGGATGAGGCAATCGGCGCGGCTCATGGAGCTCAGCGCACTGGAATCCTGACTGCCTGCCGTTTCCACCAGCCATGCGCCGGCTTCGCGTCTCAGCATGCCGCGCGCGAACTCGGCGCGTCCCGGGCGCTTGTCGAACGCGCCCAGGGTGCGGGCGCGCAGCGTCAGCGGCTCGCGGTAGGTCTCGCCGGCGAGTGCTCGCAGCGCCGGCACCACGAACAGCTGAAACGTGACCAGCGCCGACACCGGGTTGCCGGGCAGTCCGAAAAACCAGGCACGGCCGAGCCGGCCGAAGGCCAGCGGTTTGCCGGGCTTCATGGCCACGCGCCAGAACCTGATCTCGCCCAGTTCCCCGAGGATCTGCCGCACGTAGTCGGTGTCGCCCACTGACACCCCGCCGCTGGTCAACACCGCGTCGGCCTGCATCGTCTGGTGCATGGCGGCGCGGATGGCGGCGGGTTCATCCGGAATGATGCCGAGATCGCGCACCTCGGCGCCCATGTTGGCGAGCGAAGCGCCAAGCGTATAGCGGTTGCGTTCGTAGATCTGGCCGGGCGCCAGCGGCGTGCCCGGCTCACGCAATTCATCGCCGGTGCCGAACACTGCCACGCGTACCCGGCGGCGCACCTGCACCTGTGCCAGGCCGAGGGAGGCGATGACGCCCAGATCGGCGGGACGCAGGCGCCGCCCGCCGCTGAGCACCCGGCTGCCGCCGGGTATGTCGCCGCCCGGGAGCCGCACGTTCTCGCCCGCCCGGTGTCCGGCGCCTATGACGATCTCCTCGCCGGCGGTGCGCACCTCTTCCTGCATGATCACCGTGTCGCAGCCCTGCGGCAGCATCGCCCCGGTCATGATGCGCACACATTCGTTCGCACCGACCGTACCGGTGTGCGGATGCCCCGCCAGCGACCGGCCGACGACTCGCAGACGATGCTCGCCGCTCTGCGGCAGGCTGTGTGCCGCCAGCGCATAACCATCCATGGCGGAATTCGCGAACCCCGGCACCGGCTCGCGGGCGCTGAGGTCCGCGGCCAGCACCCGGCCGCTGGCTGCGGAAAGTCTCAGCAGCTCGGTGTCTTCCACCGGCATGAGGTTGGCGAGGATGCGGGTGCGGGCCTCCTCGACGCTCAGCGGGGGTGCGGTGGCGGTGTCGCGCCGCATCTCAGGTGTTCCCGTGCCCGTCCCGCCCGTGGGTGGTGCCGTCCAGCGCCTCGAATACATGCACCAGACCCGGCAGCGTGGCCTCAAGGCTCTCCAGCGCGCCGCGCGTGCTCCCGGGTAGGGTGAAAAGCAGGGTCTTGCCGGCCAGGCCGGCCACCGCGCGCGACAGCATGGCGTAGGGCATGCGCCGCTGACCGTAGGCGCGCGCCGTTTCGACGATGCCCGGCAGGGCCAGTTCGATGAACGGGGTGACCGTCTCCACGGTGCGATCCCGCGCTCCGACGCCGGTGCCGCCGACGGTGAGCAGCAGATCCACGTGCAGTGCCAGCCAGTGCTTGAGGCGTACGCCCAGTTTCTCAGGATCATCGGGCAGTATCTCGTAACCCCTGACCTCGATAGCCGCCTCCGTAAGCCGCGCCCTGACCGCCGCGCCGGCCTGATCCTGCGCACCGCCCGCCGCCACCGTGTCGGAAAGCACGATCACCGCGGCGCTCAGGGCACGCTGCGCTGCTCGCCGGTACTGGGACTTGCCGCCGCGCTTCTCCAGCAGGCGGATGTCGCTGATCTGCAGCGCGGTGCCGGCATGCGGTTTCAGCATGTCATAGAGCGTGAGTGCGGCGATCGCGACCGCCGTCAGGGCCTCCATCTCGACACCGGTGGCGGCGATGACCTCCACTTCGACCTCGATGTGCACCCGGCCTGCGTCTTCGAGACGGTAATCCACGCGCACATTGGCGAGCGGCAGGGGATGGCAGAGCGGTAGCAGTTCCCAGGTGCGCTTCGCACCCAGCATCGCCGCGGCGCGCGCGATCTCCAGTGCATCGCCCTTCTCGGTGCGCCGTTCGCGCAACAGCGTGACGCATTCCGCCGGCAGCTGCAGGGTGCCGACGGCACGCGCCGAACGCAGGGTTTCCGGTTTAGCCGTGATGTTCTTCATGCAGTTCGCATCCCATGACGTAGGCGTGGGTACCGTCGCTGTATTCCTCGCGCTTCCAGATCGGCACGCTGTGTTTGATGGCCTCGATGGCGTGCCGTGCCGCCGCGAACGCCTCCGCCCGGTGTTCGGATCGCACCACCACCAGCACGGAGAGATCGCCGATGCTCAGCTCGCCGAGCCGGTGGCGCACCAGACAGATGCGCGCGCCGCCTCGTGCGACGGCCTGCGCCTCAATCTCCTGCAGCCGGCGTTCCGCGAATGGCGCGTAAGCCGAATAGGCGATCGCGCGGACCTGCTTGCCGTCATTATGCCGCCGCACCGTGCCGCCGAAGACGGCAAGCGCTCCATCTTCGGGTCCCAGGCTGAGATCGAGGAGTACCGCGAGATCCAGCGGCGCGCGCGTCAGATGACTGCAACCGGCAAGCTCATCCGCCATGGATCAACCCCCGCTCACCGGCGGCAGCAGCACCAGCCGCTCGCCCCGTTGCAGGAGCCGCTCGCGGCTCACGATGTGGTCACCGACGGCGCAGGCCGTGCGGCCGAGCATCTCACGGGCCGCCGGCTGTTCAGCGGCGAGCCGCTCGATCAGCTCGGCGATGCTGATGGGAAAGCGCGGCAGCCGCAGCCGGTACTCGGAACCGCCGCACAACTCCTCGAGCACCCCGCAGCATTCCACCACCATCGTGCTGTCACTTTGCGGCTCTGTCACCTTAACCACCGATGTAGGACATCTCGATCTTGGCACGCTTGCCGGTGGCGTGGGCGCGCAACTCCGAGTAGCGGTCCACGCGTCGTGTCCAGGTGCCATGGATCGCCGCGGTGATCGCCCCGTCATCGGCCCCGGCGCGCAACAGCGCGCGCAGATCCAGTCCTGCCGTTGCGAACAGGCAGGTAAACAGTTTGCCGTCGCTCGACAGCCGCGCACGATTGCAGCCGCCGCAGAACGGCTGGGTCACCGACGCGATGATGCCGATCTCTCCTGCCCCGTCGCGGTAGCGCCAGGCCTGCGCCACTTCGCCGGGATGCCGGGGCGGCACCGGCTCCAGCGGCCAACGCGATCCAAGCTGTGCGAGGATGCTGCTGGCCGGCACCACGTCATCGAGACGCCAGCCGTTGCTCTGGCCGACGTCCATGTATTCGATAAAACGGACGATGACGCCGCTGTGGCGGAAACGTTCAGCCAGCGGCACGATGTCCGCTTCGTTCATTCCGCGGCGCACCACCATGTTCACCTTGACCGGAGCAAGACCGGCAGCTGCGGCCGCGGCGATGGCATCCAGCACCCGTGCCACCGGCAGTTCGGAATTGCTCATGGCGGTAAAGGTCGGCTGATCCAGCGCATCCAGACTCACGGTCACCCGGCCGAGCCCCGCCGCCTTGAGCGCCCCTGCCTTGGCCGAGTCGAGGAGCGAGCCGTTGGTGGTCAGACTGAGGTCCTTGATGCCCTCGGTGGCAGCAAGCCGGACGATCAATGTCTCGAGATCGCGTCGCAGCAAAGGCTCGCCGCCGGTCAGGCGGATTTTCACCACGCCAAGCGCAGCGAAAATGCGCGCCAGCCGCGCGATCTCTTCGTAACTGAGGATCGCCGCGCGCGGCAGAAACTTGTATCCGGGACCGAATACCTCCTGGGGCATGCAGTACGGACAGCGAAAGTTGCAGCGGTCCGTCACCGAGATGCGCAAGTCCCGGAGCGGACGTGACAATTTATCCAGCGGTGGTGCGGCTGCGTGCACCCCCGCTCCTGCGAGCTGTAGCATGGGCTGGATTCTATGCTCCCTGCTCCAAGTAACCAACCGCGGCCGGCGGCGTTCGTATCATCATTCAGTGTCTTGGGTTCGAACGCCGGTGCGAGAACCCCAAATTTAAAACCCCGCACACGGCGGGGTTTTCATTTTGGCGCGCCCGGCGGGATTCGAACCCACGACCTCTGGCTTCGGAGGCCAGCACTCTATCCAGCTGAGCTACGGGCGCAATCTCGTTTCCAACCATCGGCGGCAGCAACCATCCATGGTAGTCCCGCCAGCCCGGACTTCCTGTCCGGGCGCTCGCCGGAACGAAGCCGTGCTTCGTCTGAAATCCCCGGCTTGCCCAGCTGAGCTACGGGCGCAATCTCGTTTCCAACCATCGGCGGCAGCAACCATCCATGGTAGTCGCGCCAGCCCGGCCAGGTTGCGGGCGCATTTTTGGGGGCGGGAAGGATACCGCGAAGCCCCGCAAGCGTCCAATGAGCGGGCGTGATTCCCCCAGCCCTGCCGCAAGCTATATAATTCGCGCCCTCCGGACACAGTCCGGCCGCCCGGACTTTCGGTAACCCGTGAACAGGGGATGAGCGTGGAACACGGCAAACACCACGACCAGCATTTTTACGACACCTTCCTGCTGGTGATCGGCATTCTCGCCGCCATGGCGATCAGCGTTTACTGGATCGCCACCGCCATCGCCGATGCCGACCCGGGCGCCTACAACAGGGGCGGGGCGGTACAGGAGAAACTCATCGACCAGCGCCTGGCACCCGTCGGCGACGTGCAGATCGCCGGACAGGCGGAGACGCAGATGGCGTCGACGCCACCGAAGGCCGCAGCCGGTGGCGCGGTCCAAAGCGGCAAGCAGATCTGGGAAGGCACCTGTTCCGCCTGTCACGCCAGCGGCGTGCTCGGCGCTCCCAGGATCGGCGACAAGGCAGCCTGGGCGCCGCGCATCGCCAAGGGCCTGAAGGTGCTGGAAGATCACGCGTTGCATGGTTTCAAGCAGATGCCTGCCCACGGCGGCAATGCCGCGCTCAGCGACGCGGAGGTCATCAAGGCGCTGGAATACATGGTGGGCCAGAGCAAGTAAAGCTGCATCGTCGCAATCACGCGGTGCCGGGACGAAATAAATATTTGCAATTCTTGTTATGGGGTTTTTAAGACACGGAGATGCCCGGTATGCCGGTTTCTCCGGGAACATGTGCTGACAGCGTCGCGGCGCGCTGCTTGACCTGAATACGTCCGCGGTTTTTCACCCGCTCCCGCCGGCAAAAATATTTGGAAAGAATCCATTACCAGATGCGCGGCGGCGGCTGGTTTATTCAAGGCCCTCTCGGATACGTCACCGGCGCGGAGGGTTTGAGCTGGCTTCAGGCGGAAGCCTTGTGCCGGTCGAGCACGCGGTAACCGATGGCCTCCGCCACATGCGCGTTCAGGAGCGCGTCGCTGCCTGCCAGATCCGCGATGCTGCGCGCCACCTTGAGGATACGGTGGTAGGCGCGCGCCGACAGCCCCAACTGCTGCATGGCGCGCTCCAGCAACTGCTGGCCGGCCGGCGGCGGCCGGCAATGGCGGTTGACCTCGCGGGTGGAGAGCCGTGCATTGGGTTTGCCGCAGCGCAGCTGCTGCAGCTGTCGTGCGGCGGCGACGCGCGCGGCGATGACAGCGCTCGATTCACCGTCGGCGGGCGTGTCGGGACGCAGCGCATCCTGCGGCAGCCGCGGCACGTGCACGTGCAGGTCGATGCGGTCCAGCAGCGGGCCGGAAAGCCGTGCCCGGTAACGGCGCACCTGCTCCAGGGTGCAATGACAGCGGCCGGACGCATCGCCCAGGTAACCGCAGGGACAGGGATTCATGGCGGCGATCAACTGGAAGCGCGCCGGGAATTCCGCCTGCCGCGCTGCACGCGACACCACGATGCTGCCGGACTCCAGCGGTTCCCGCAGCACCTCCAGCACGCGCCGGTCGAATTCTGGCAGTTCGTCCAGAAACAGGATGCCGTGGTGCGCCAGGGAGATCTCGCCGGGACGCGGATAAGAACCGCCGCCCACCAGGGCGATGCCTGAGGCGGTGTGGTGCGGGGCGCGGAAATTCCGCTGCCGCCAGTGGCAGGCGTTGAAGCCCGGCTCGCTGATGGAGGCCACCGCCGCCGCCTCCAGCGCTTCCGCTTCCGTCATGGGCGGCAGGATGCCCGGCAGGCGGCTCGCCAGCATGCTCTTGCCGGTGCCGGGCGGGCCGATGAACAGCAGCGAATGGCCGCCGGCGGCGGCAATCTCCAGGGCGCGTTTGGCCGAGTGCTGGCCGCGTACATCGGCGAGATCCTCGTACTGCGGCGCGCTGCCGCTGAGCGCGGACACATGCGGCATCAGCCGCTGCGCACCGCTCAGATGCGCACACACATCCAGCAGATGGCGCGCGCCGAGGATGCGGATGCCGGACACCAGCGCGGCCTCGTCGGCGTTGTCACCGGGCAGCAGCAGCGTGCGGCCGGCGGCACGGGCCTTGAGGGCCGCCGGCAATGCCCCGTGTACCGGCCTGAGTTCGCCGGAAAGCGACAGTTCGCCTAGGAATTCCAGGTCGCGGCAGGACTCCAGCGGCACCTGCCCCGAAGCCGCGAGGATGCCCAGGGCAACGGGCAGATCGAAGCGCCCGCCCTCCTTGGGCAAGTCCGCGGGCGCCAGATTGACGGTGATCCTGCGGGCGGGGAAATCGAAGCGCGAGTTGATGAGGGCGCTGCGCACCCGGTCGCGGCTCTCGCGCACCGCCGCTTCCGGCAGCCCGACGATGGCGAAAGCGGGCAGGCCGTTGGACAGATGCGCCTCGACGCTGACCTCCGGTGCGTCGATGCCGGTCTGGGCACGGCTGAAGATCCTGGCTAGCATGTTCCCCGATCCTTCCCTGGTGGGGGTATGGTTGGCGGCGGCGCCCCGCGGCTATGGCTTGCCCTGAGTGCCGCGGCTGTTGAGCGCGGACTCCAGTTCCCCGAGGCGTGCGGACAGTTCCTCCAGCCGTTCGCGCGCCCGGGCCAGCACGCTCGCCTGCACGTCAAATTCCTCACGCGTGACCAGATCGAGTTTGCCGAGCACGCTCTGCAGCACCGCGCGGAAATTCTTCTCCGCCCCGGCCCGCAGCTCCCGGAATCCGGCCGGCACGCTGTCGGCAAGCTTCTTCGCCAGCTCATCGAGTATTTTCGGGTCCAGTGCCATCGCCGTCCTCATGGAGCCGCTATATATACCATCAGTATATATGCGGGCCGGGTCGGTCCCAACCGCCGGGGGCCGGTGCTAGACTTTATACACACTGGCCTGAAATCCCCCCGCCCGAGGATCGCACTGCATGAAAATGGTGTCGGCTGTCATCAAACCCTTCAAGCTGGACGATGTGCGCGAAGCCCTGTCGGACCTCGGAGTGCAGGGTATCACTGTCACCGAGGTCAAGGGTTTCGGCCGCCAGAAGGGCCACACCGAGCTCTACCGCGGCGCCGAGTATGTGGTGGATTTCCTGCCCAAGGTAAAGATCGAACTGGCGGTACCGGACGATCTGCTGGAGCGGGTGATCGAGGCCATCAGCACCGCCGCCAAGACCGGCAAGATCGGCGACGGCAAGATTTTTGTCTGCAACCTGGAACAGGCAATCCGCATCCGCACCGGCGAGACCGACGCGGAAGCGCTGTGAAGGAGGATGAGCACATGGGCACCCGCATCGCATGGCTGCTGCTGACCGCGCTGCTGGCGGGCGCGGCACTGGCCGATTCCACTGTCTACAAATGGATCGACAAGGACGGCAACGCCCATTACGGCAGCGTCCCCCAGGTGCAGAACGCACAGCCGCTCGCCATCATCAACACCGCCGACCGTCCGCTGCCTTCGGCCGCCAGCAGCGCGACCGCCGCTTCGGCCGACCAGGCGCTGACCCAGGGCACGCCCGCCGATCCACCCGCCTGCAAATCCGCCCGCGAGACTCTGGGCCGGTACCTGCAGGCGGAATATCTCTATACCCGGGGTCCCGACGGCCAGCAGCAGAAGCTCTCCAAGGAGGAACAACAGCGGGCCACCGCGGATGCCAGGAACGCCGTGACCCGGAGCTGTCCGCCGCAGGAGCCGCAGCCATGAACATGAAATCCCTGTGTGCCGCGCTGTGCTCCGCTGCCGCACTGCTGCTGGTCACCGCCCAGGCGGATCAGGTGTACCGCTGGGTGGACAAGGACGGCCAGGTGCATTATTCGCAGACGCCGCCGGCCGGCAGCGCCGCCAACCCGCAGGTGGTGGACATCCAGCCGCCGCTGCCGGACCCCACTGCAGTGCAGCAGACCCGGGAGCTGGAGAAGAGCGTCAACGCCCAGGATCAGGCGCAGCAGCAGGCGGCCGAAAATGCCCAGCAGCAGGCAGAGCAGCAAGCCCAGCAGCAACAGCGGTGCGCGGCGGCGCGCAAGCAATTGCAGGAATACATGGACGCCCACCGGGTCATCACCAACCCCAAGAACGGCCCGCCCCAGTATTACACCGGCGAGGACCTGATCAAATTCCGCCAGCAGGCGCAGGAGCAGGTCAACAAAGTCTGCGGCGGCGGCTAACGGGCGAGGGTTTCCCGCAGGAACGGCGGTAATGCAAAGGCCGCCGCATGCATGGCGGCGTCGTAATACAGCGTCGGGAATGCCTTGTGCTCCGCGTCACCCCTGCGGAAATCCGCAAGCTTCCCGTGCTCGCCGGCGAGGGTCGCTGACCACCAGCCGGATGGATAGGTGGCCTGCGGGAAAGTGAGCGTGCGCACCTCCGCGAACCCCGCCTGCCGGAACTCGGCGTGCATATTCTTGATGATGTGTGCATAAAGCAGCGGTGACTCGCTCTGTTGGGCGATGAGCCCGCCGGGCCGCAGCACCCGCCGGCACTCCTTATAGAACGCCGCAGCGAACAACCCGGCCGCCGGCCCCGCCGGATCGGTGCTGTCGATGAGGATCACATCCAGGCTCGCCGTAGCCGCCTCCTTCACCCACTGGATGCCGTCGCCGAAATAGAAGCGCGCACGCGGATCATGGTTGGCCTGGCAGAGCTCCGGGAAGTACTGCTCCGCCAGACGCGTCACCCGCTCATCAATCTCCGCCTGGATCAGCGTGCCGATATCCGCATGTTTCAGCACCTCCCTGAGGGTGCCACAGTCACCGCCGCCGATGATGAGCACGTCCCGCGGCGCCGGATGGGTGAACAACGCCGGATGGGCCAGCATCTCGTGGTACACGAAGTTGTCCCGGTCGGTGAGCATCACGCAGCCGTCGATGGCCATGAGCCTGCCGAAGGTCTCGGTCTCGTAGATCTCTATCTGCTGATAAGGCGTGCGCTCGGCGTGCAGCCGGCGCGCACCCTTGAGCGACATGGCGATGCCTTCCCCGGGTGCGATCTCGGTGAACCAGCTGGCGTCGAGCTGCATGGCGGTGTCCCTGGGAAGCGAACAACGATTATAACGCGCGTCAAAAAACCTCTTTTATCTTGCCGGCGCTTGCCGTACGCTTGCGCCGTTTTCTTTCCCCCGCCGCGCGGAGTCGCATCAGCATGAGCAGTCAGCCCGTCCAGGACGCCCGCGAGATCTTCAACGTGCTCCGCTGGGGCGACGGCTACTTCGATATCAACGACGACGGCCACGTGGTGGTATTCCCCACCCGCCGCCGCGAGGACGGCTGCGTGGACCTGCACCGCCTCGCCACTGGCGTGAGCAAATCCGGCCTCAACCTGCCGGTGCTGTTCCGTTTCGGCGACATCCTGCGCGACCGCGTGGATCGGTTGTGCGGCGCTTTCGCGAGCGCCATGCAGTACCACGAGTACAAGGCCGGCTACACCGCCGTCTATCCCATCAAGGTAAACCAGCAGCGGGCGGTGGTGGAGGACATCCTCAAGCACGGCGAGGGCCGCGTGGGTCTCGAGGCGGGCAGCAAACCGGAACTCATGGCGGTGCTGGCCCTGGCCCCGGCCGGCGCCACCATCGTCTGCAACGGCTACAAGGACCGGGAGTACCTGCGGCTCGCCCTCATCGGCCAGCAGCTGGGTCACCGGGTGTTTATCGTGGTGGAGAAGATCAACGAGCTGGACCTGCTGCTCAAGGAAGCGGCGGAGATGGGGGTTAAACCCACCCTCGGGGTGCGCGTGCGACTCACCAGCACCGGCCGCGGCAAGTGGGAGCACACCGGCGGCGAGAAATCCAAGTTCGGCCTGTCGGCGGTGCAGATCCTCGAGGCGGTGGAGCGGCTGCGCGGCGCGGGCATGCTCAATTGCCTGCAGCTGCTGCACTTCCACCTGGGCTCGCAGATCGCCAACATCCGCGACGTGCAGCGCGGCATGCTGGAGGCGGGCCGCTGCTTCGCGGAGCTGGCCGAGCTCGGCGTCAATGTGCGCGTCATGGATGTGGGCGGCGGCCTCGGCGTGGACTACGAAGGCACCCGCTCGCGCAGCTCCTGCTCCATGAACTACAGCGTCGAGCAGTACGCCAACACCATCGTGCGCTCCCTGTGGGAGGTGTGCGCCGATTACGAACTGCCGCATCCGAGCATCATCACCGAGTCCGGCCGCGCCATCACCGCTCACCACGCGGTGCTGGTCACGGAAGTGGTGGACCTGGAATCCATCCCCGACAAATCGCTGGCGCCGCCGGACCCCGAGGATCCGCAGATCCTCACCGACCTGTGGGAAGACCACGAGAACGTCGATGGCCGTTCACTGCTGGAGGTTTACCAGGACGCGCTCTACTGGAACGGTGAAGCCCAGGCCATGTACGTCCACGGCGTGCTGACGCTGGAACAGCGTGCCCGCGCCGAGCAGATCTACCAGGCCATCTGCCGCAAGGTCCGCGACGGGCTGAAACCCACCACCCGCGCCCACAGTGAGGCCATCTTCGAGATCGACGAGAAACTCGCCGACAAGTTCTTCTGCAACATGTCGGTATTCCAGTCGGTGCCCGACGTGTGGGCCATCGACCAGGTGTTCCCCATCATGCCGGTGCACCGCCTCAACGAGCCGCTCACCCGCCGCGCGGTGCTGCAGGATCTCACCTGCGATTCAGACGGCCGCATCGAGCAGTATGTGGACGAGGAGGAGCTGGAAGCCACCATGCCGGTGCACCCCATGCGCAACGGCGAGCCGTATTACCTGGGATTCTTCATGGTGGGCGCCTATCAGGAGATCCTCGGCGACATGCACAACCTGTTCGGCGACACCGATTCGGTGAACGTGGAACTGGACGCGGAGAACGGCTACCGGCTGGTGAAACCCGAGCAGGGCGATACCGCCGAGGTGGTGTTGCGCTACGTGCACTTCGAACCCAGCGAGCTGGTGGCGCGCTACCACAGCAAGATCGATGCCGCCACCACGCTGGATCCCTACCAGCGCGCCCAGTATTTAAAGGAGCTCGAAGAGGGTTTGAAAGGTTATACGTATCTGGAGAAGTGAGGGGTTAGGCGTGAGGAGTAAGGAGAAGAACCAAAGTGCTTACTGCCGGCGCACTATTGCTTAAATCCTGTCTGCAGTTCGCTTCTTACCCTGCACTCCTCACACCTCACCATTAATGACTGCACACCGGCCCCTCCCTCAAATTGACGCGAGTCGCAACACAATGAACCCCACGCTGAAAGTCGGTTTTATCGGTCTCGGCGCCATGGGCTATCCCATGGCCATGAATCTGCACAAGGCGGGACTGCTCACGGCGGCGTACAACCGCGCGTTTGCAAAAGCAGCAGCGCTTGCAAAAGAAACCGGATGTTTGGCTGCGAGAGATATTTCCGCGTTGGCAAAACGCTGCGACGCGGTGGTGATGTGCGTGTCCGCGGACCAGGACGTGCTCGAGGTGGTGGATGCGCTGGCCGGCAACCTGAAAAACGGCAGCCTTGTGGTCGACTGCTCTACCGTGAGCGCCGGCACGGCACGCAGCGCCGCGGAGCGGCTGGCGCAACACGGCGTGGGTTTCCTGGACTGCCCGGTGTCAGGCGGGACGGAAGGCGCCAGGCACGGCACGCTGGCCATCATGTGCGGCGGCGATGAAAAAGTTTTCGCGCGGGCCCAGCCGGTACTGGCCGCACTCGGCAAACGCATCGTGCACATGGGAGCGGCGGGCGCGGGTCAGGCCACCAAAGCCGTGAACCAGATCGCAGTGGCCGGCATTGCCCAGGCGGTCACCGAGGCCCTGGCCTTCGCCGAGGCCGAGGGCTTGCCGCTGGACAAGGTCATCGACGTGGTGGGCAGCGGCGCCGCCGGTTCCTGGTTCCTCAATCACCGCGGTCCGAGCATGGTGCGCGGCGAGTATCCGCTCGGCTTCAAGGTGGCCCTGCACCGCAAAGACCTGGACATCTGCCAGCGCATGGCCGCCGCCCGGGGCGCGCAATTGCCGGTGGTGGAGATGACGCAGGTCCATTACCGCCGCCTCATGGACGCGGGCCACGGCGACGAGGACATCTCCTCGCTGTTCCGCCTCAAGCGCGCACTGTTCGCCGGTAAAAGCTAGGCGCCTTGCAGTTTCGCCGGGACATGCGACACTGATGCGCATGGTCCAGGTCCGCGACAACCGCCGCAATCCAGGGGATTTCTTCCTGCCGGATTTCTGCTCCGGTCCGGTGGTGCTGGTGGTAGTGCTCATGGCGGAACTCACCGCCTTCGTGCTGGTGATCGCGCGCCATCTGCCCGGTGAAGGCGTACCGCTGTGGCTGGATCTGGCGCGTATTTCCCTGTTCCTGCAGTGGATAGCACTCAGCAGCGCCGGTGTGCTGTGCCTGGCGCGCAAGCCGCTGGCGCGTATGTCGCTGCGCCACGCCGCCGTCACCGGCTACTTCCTGCTGCTCATCACCACCGGCGTGCTTAGCGAGATCGCCTATCGGCTGTCGAAATACACCGGCATCGGCGAGGAACTGCTGCCACCCAGCCATGGCGGCTTCGTGCTGCGCAATCTCATCGTCTGCGGCATCGTGGGCATGCTGATGCTGCGTTACTTCTATGTGCAACACCAGTGGAAACGCAACGTGCAGCGCGAGGCGCGCGCACGCATCGACGCGCTGCAGGCGCGCATCCGTCCACACTTCCTGTTCAACAGCATGAACACCATCGCCGCCCTCATCCGCAGCAAGCCGGCGCTGGCGGAGCGCACCATCGAGGATCTTGCCGACCTGTTCCGCGCCAGCTTGAACGACAGCGCTCCCACGGTGACGCTGGCGGAAGAGGTGGAGATCACCCGCCAGTACCAGCGCATCGAGGAACTGCGCCTCGGTGAACGTCTCAAGGTGGAATGGCACACGGACAGCCTGCCCGCGGACATGCATGTGCCGAGCCTGCTGCTGCAGCCGCTGCTGGAGAACGCCATTTACCACGGCATAGAACCGCGCGCCGAGGGCGGCACCGTGCAGGTGCGCGGCGACCGCGAAGACGGCATGCTCAGCATCGAGATCAGCAATCCGCTGCCGCCGCAGGACGCACCGCGACGGCCCGGCAACCAGATGGCGCTGGACAACGTGCGCGAACGCCTGGCGCTGGCCTGGCCCGGGCGCGCCACGCTCATTGTCAACAGTGGCGGCGGTCTCTACCGGGTGCAATTGCGTTTCCCGCTCGAGGAGCCGCCGCCGTGAAGGTGCTGGTAGTGGACGATGAGCTGCCGGCGCGGCTGCGGCTGCGGGAACTGTTGCGCGACATCCCCGACTGCGCAGTGGTGGGCGAGGCCGGCAACGGTCGTGAAGCCCTGCTGCTGTGGGAGACGCAGCAACCGGACGTGCTGCTGCTGGACATCCGCATGCCGGTGATGGACGGGCTTGAGACCGCGCGCCATCTGGCCTCGCTCGACAATCCGCCGGCCGTGATCTTCACTACCGCCTATGATGAATTCGCAGTGGCTGCGTTCGACGCCCGCGCCATCGCCTATCTGCTGAAACCGGTACGCCGCGAGCGGCTGGCGACGGCACTCGCCAACGCCGGACGGCTGAACCGCGTGCAGCTGAACCAGCTCATCACGTCATCGGCACGGGAAGCGCGCCGCCACCTGTGTGCGCGGTTGCGCGACAAGCTGCACGTGGTGCCGGTGGAAAACATCCAGTGCTTCATCGCCGACCAGAAATACATCACCGTGTGCCACACCCAGGGCGAGCTGCTCATCGATGAATCCCTCAAGGACCTGGAGGCCGAATTCGCGGGGCGTTTCCTGCGGGTGCACCGCAATGCGCTGGTGGCGCTGGCCTGCGTGGAGAGTCTGGAGAAGATCAAGGAAGGCCAATTCCGCGTACGCCTGCGCGGGCGCGCCGAGCCGGTGGAGGTGAGCAGACGCCTGGTGGCCGAGGTGCGCGAACGCCTGCGCGGCGGCCGCTGACGGCATGCCGGAGATAACATTGCTGTATCCGGGCCCCGGCCGGACCGAAATACCGGCGGCATTTCGGTAAAATCCCCACCCGCGACTTTTTCACCGCCGGCCGCCCATGACCCCCAAACCCCTCCGCATCGCCACCCGCAAGAGCGCGCTGGCTCTCTGGCAGGCCGAACACGTGGCCGCGCGCCTGCGGGCCCTGTCACCGCGGCGGCCGATTGCGCTGGCGCCGCTCACCACCCAGGGCGACCGCAACCTGCAGGACTCCCTGGCGCTCATCGGCGGCAAGGGCCTGTTCGTGAAGGAACTGGAAGTGGCGCTGACCGAGGGCCGTGCCGACCTGGCGGTGCATTCCATGAAGGACGTGCCGGCGGAGCTGCCGCCGGCCTTCGTCATCGGCGCGGTGCTGGAGCGCGAGGATCCCCGCGATGCCCTGGTGTCGGTGCGCTGGCCGGATTTCGCGGCGCTGCCGCACGGGGCGCGGCTCGGCAGCTCCAGTCTGCGCCGCCAGTGCCAGCTGCTGCACCGCCGCCGGGACCTCCGGATCCTGCCGCTGCGGGGCAATGTGGACACCCGCCTCGGTAAACTGGAACGCGGCGATTATGATGCCGTGATCCTGGCAGTCGCGGGATTGAAGCGGCTCGCACTTGCGCACAAAATCAGCGCCGTGCTCGACGTGGAGCTGAGTCTGCCGGCCATCGCCCAGGGCACCATCGGTATCGAATGTCGCGCCAAGGACGAAGAAATGAGAGCACTGCTCGCGGGACTGAACCACGCGCCCACCTGGCAACGCACGCTGGCGGAACGGGCGCTGAATCGCGGCCTGTCCGGCAGCTGCACCCTGCCGGTAGCGGGTTACGCCGAAATTCATGGCGACACACTCACGCTGCGCGCGCGCGTCGGCCTGCCGGACGGCAGCCGCCTGCTGGCGGGCGACATCAGCGGGCCGGCGGCGGAGGCGGAAAGCCTGGGGCGGCGGCTGGCGCATGAGCTGCTCGCAAAGGGCGCCGCGGAGATACTGCGGCTGGTGGCGGGGCCCTGACCGTGGCCGCACGACCTCTCAAGGACGCCGGCATCGTCATCACCCGTCCTGCGCATCAGGGCGAGGCCCTCAAGACCAGGCTGGAGAACAAGGGCGGCAGCGTACTGCATTTCCCCACCATCGAGATCCTGCCGGTGGAACGCTCGACGGAGCTGGCGAGCTGCCTCGGCAGACTCGACAGCTATCATTACGCCATCTTCATCAGCCCCAATGCGGTGGAATACGCGGCGGAATTCACCGCGCTGGCGGCGCTGCCGCCGAAACTGAGAGTCGCCGCCATCGGTCCGGGCACGGCGCGGGCGCTCACCGCCCGCGGCCGCAAACCGGACATGCTGCCGCGGGACGGCGCCAGCAGCGAAGCGCTGCTGCGGCTCAAGGCGCTGAATGCGGTGGACGGCAGACGCATCCTCATCTTCCGCGGCCAGGGCGGACGCGAGCTGCTGGCGGAGACCCTGGAGGAGCGCGGCGCCGATGTGGACTATGCCGAAGTCTATCGGCGGGCGGCGCCGCGCATCGACCACAGCGAACTGTCCAGCTGGTTCCGCCACGGCCGGGTGGACGCCATCGCCGTCACCAGCCGCGAGGCGCTGCTGAATCTGGACCGCATGCTGAGTCCGGCACTCACGCCGTACCTGCGCGCCGCGCAGCTTTTGGTATCCAGCGCCCGTATGCTTAAACTTGCGGCGGCGCTGGGCATCCGGCGGCGGCCGGTGATCGCCGCTGATGCCGGCGATGCCGCGCTCGTGACTGCCCTGTCGCAGTGGTGGACCCGCCAGGGACGCGAACAACGCAAGCACAGGAGAGAGCATGAGCGCAGCGCATGAGCCTCACACTGAAGATGCCGGGAAACATCCCGGCAAGACCTCCAGCCCGCGGCGGGCGGGTGCTGCCCAATGGCCGGCCTGGCTGGGCCTGGTGCTGGCCGTCGCGGCACTGGTGCTCATCATCGCCGCCGGGCTGATGCTGCGTACCCTGGAGCAGCACCAGACAGCCGCCTTCACCACATTCGACAACCGGCTCCAGTCCCTGGGCCAGCGCCTGGATGCCCTGGAAAAATCCGCGGCGCCCAAGAGCGGGCTCGACACCGCTATCAGCAACACCCAGCAGAGCCTCAAAGACTTCGGCGACCGCCTCGACAGCATGGATGCGGCGCTTACCGAGTTGCGGCGCCGCTCCGAGGGCGGGCGCGATTCCTGGATCAAGGCTGAAGCCGCGGCCTTGCTCATGGCCGCCAACGAGCAGGTACAGCTCAACGCCAATCCGGTATTGGCCTTGCGGGCCCTGCAGGCCGCCGATGAGCGGCTGCGGCTGTTGAGCGACCCGCGTCTCATCCCGGTGCGCCAGGAGATTGCGCGGGAGGAGACCGCGCTGCGCGGCGTGCCGCAGATCGACGTGGAAGGCATGTCGCTGACGCTCGCCAGCCTCGCCGAGAGCGTGGACAAGCTGCCCCTGAAACGCTCCGCCCCGGAGCATTACACCCCGGGTGCCCATGCGCTCGCCGCGGCTGTGCCGCCCACCCTGTGGACGAAGCTCAAGACGGCGGTGACGCAACTGTTCCGCAATCTGTTCACCATCCATCACCGCAACACCCCGCTGGAGCCGCTGTTGGCGCCCAAGGAGGAGTTCTTCCTGCGTGAGAATCTCGGACTGCGCCTCGATGCCGCCCGCATCGCGCTGCTCGACCGCGACAGCGTGGCTTTCCAGAACAGTGCGCAGCTGGCGCGCCGCTGGCTGCTGCAGTACTTCAATCAGCAGGACGGCGCCGTGAAAGCCGGCGGTGATGCACTGGCGCGGATGGAACACCAGCAGATCAACCCGCCGCTGCCGGATATCTCCGCCTCGCTGACACTGCTCAGACGCCTGGAGTCGCCACGTAAAGGCGCGCCATGAAATACGCCTTTTTCCTGTTGCTCACTCTGCTGCTGGCGGTGGTCATCGCCGATGCGCTGCACGTGGACAACGGTTACGCACTGCTTGCCTGGCACCACACCAGCGTGGAGATGTCGCTGGGCACGCTCGCCGTGCTGGTGCTGTTCGTGTTCTTCGGCCTGTACCTGCTCACCACGCTGGTAGTGAAGCTGTGGACGTTCCCGCGGCGGGTGCGTGTGGCGCTGGCACGCCGCCGCGAGCTGCGCGCCCGCCGTGCCACCGCCCAGGGTCTGATCGATCTCGCCGAGGGCCGCTGGAGAGAGAGTGAAAAGAATCTCATGCGGCATGCGGGCGACAGCGAGATGCCGCTCATCACCTACATCGCGGCGGCGCGCGCCGCACAGATGCGCGGCGCCCATGAGCAGCGCGACACCTATCTGCGCCGCGCCTATGAAATGATGCCGGCGGCGCATCTGGCGGTACTGCTCACCCAGGCGGAACTGCAGATCGCCCACAAGCAGTACGAGCATGCGCTCGCCACATTGAAACGCCTGCAGGAGCTGGATCCGCAGCATGCCTACGGCCTGAAGCTCCTGGCGCGGCTCTACAAGAAACTGGGCGAATGGCAGCAACTGCGCGCGCTGCTGCCGAAACTGCGCGACGCCAAGTCCATGCCCGGCAGGGACATCGACCGTCTGGAAGCGCGCGTGGTGTGCGAGCTGCTGGAGCCGCTGGAGGCCGGCCAGGCGGGTGCGGCCGGCGCTCTGTGGAACGGTCTGCCGCGGCGCTTGCGCAACGACACCAGCGTGCTGCGCGCCTATGTACAGATACTCATCAACGCGGGCGACCACAACGCCGCCGAGAGCATCACCCGCGAGGCGCTCAAGTCCGGGTGGCACGAGGAACTGGTGGTGCTCTACGGCCTGGCACGCAGCAGCGACCCCATCCGTCAGCTGGCGCGGGTGGAAAACTGGCTGGCGGAGAAGGGTGAGAGCGCCGAGTTACTGCTCACCGCCGGGCGGCTGTGCGTGGTGGCAAAGCTGTGGGGCAAGGCGCGCAGCTACCTGGAATCCAGCATCGTGCTGGGCGGACGTCCCGAGGCCTACGAGGAACTGGGCAGGCTGCTGCAATCCCTGGGCGAACCGGAACAGGCCATGCAGGCGTTCAGTGACGGACTCGCGCTCTCTCTGGGGGGCAAGGTAAAGACCTTCAAGCCGGGCAAACCGCGGCTGCGGCGCGCGCGCGGCTGATCGCAATGCCTGCGGTGTTCCCGGAGCACATCGGGCCCGGTTGCGGGCCCGATGCATTTCACGCCTCCGGATGCGGGCAATCAATCGGAATTGTTGCTGTCGTCGGAGTTCTCCAGCAGCTTGCCGGTCTTCGCATCCACGCCCACCTCGTGCACCAGCTTGCCGTGACGGATATCGAAGGAATACCGCAGGCCGCTGCCGCCCTTCTCGTGCTCGAGCTCTTGCTTGATGATTTTTCCCGGGAACGCCTTGAGGGCGATAGCGCGCGCCTGTTGCAGGCTGAGGCTCGCCTGCGCGGCAAGCTTCGCTTCGGGCCGGGTTTGCGCGCTGAGCAGCGGCGCGGCCAGCATCAAGCCGGCGGTTACCATGATCGTGCATGCCAAGTTGCGTTTACTCATGACCTGGATTCTCCTGCTGTTTGTGTGGATCCACACTACGCGCAGGCCGCCCGCCCTGTCAGCGGTTTATGATTAACAGCAGCTTACCCTTTCGTAATAACCGCGCCGGCGAACTTTGTGCTAACCGGCGACGCAGCATAGAATGACCCGCCAACTCAGCCTGGCGTAAAGCAGCATCCATGCAAGTCCCTGAAATCCTGGTCATCGAATCCCAGCACCGGCCCGGCAACCTGGGCCGCATTCTCACCACCATCGGCGAATGCGGCATCGTCATCGATCACATCTCGCTGGTGCGGCGGGCCCAGGACCGCAGCGTGTGGGAGATCACCGTGGAGATGGACGAGGCGGCGGGCAAGCAACTCTACGACCGCCTGGCGCAGCTCCCCTATGGAAAGCTGCTGGGACGTTCCGACCGGGTGTTCAACCGCCATCGCGGCGGCAAGATTGAGACCGTCTCCAAAGTACCGCTGGATTCCCTGCAGCAGTTGCGCGACCTGTACACGCCCGGGGTGGCGCGCGTGTGTCTCGCCATCCGGAAGCAACCCGAGAAAGTCTGGGAATACACCAACCTCGGGAACACCGTGGGCATCATCACCAACGGCACCGCCATCCTCGGTCTCGGTCACATCGGCGCGCTTCCCGGTCTGCCGGTGATGGAAGGCAAGGCCATGATCTACGCGAAATTCGTCGGCATCTCCGGCGTGCCTATCCTGCTCAAGGACACCGACCCCGGGAAAGTCATCGCCGCGGTGCTGGCCATCGAATCCTCCTTCGGTGCCATCCATCTCGAGGACTTCGCGGCGCCGGCCTGCTTCGAGATCGAGGCGGAGCTCATACGCCTGTTGGACAAGCCGGTGATGCAGGACGATCAGCACGGTACCGCGGTGGTGGCGCTGGGTGCCTTGCTCACCGCCACCCGGCGCGTGGGCCGGGATCTCAAGGGCGCCGTCATCGGCCAGATCGGCCTGGGCGCCGCCGGCATCGGCATCGCACGGCTGTTGATGTGCTACGGCGTGAAACAGGTGTTGGGAGCGGATCTGCGCGAAGAAGCGCTCGCCCGCCTGGAAGTCATGGGCGGCAAGCGCGCCAGCCTCGCCGAACTCATGCAGACGGCGGACATCGTCATCGCCACTTCCGGCGTCAAGGGACTCATCAAGCCGGAGTGGGTGCGCAAGGGTCAGATGGTGTTCGCGCTGTCCAACCCGGAGCCGGAGATCGAGCCGCGCATGGCGCTCGAACACGGCGCCGCCTTCGCCACTGACGGCCGCAGCGTCAACAATGCGCTGGGATTCCCGGCGCTGTTCCGCGGCGCCCTGGATGCGCGCGCCAAAGGCTTCAGCGATGGCATGTATCTGGCCGCCGCCGCCAAACTCTCGGAACTGGCGCCACCCGACGAACTGCTGCCCCACGTGTTGGACAAATCTGTCCACATGGCAGTCGCGGAGGCAGTCAGGCAAGCCGCATCGATTTCTCAATAAGCCAGCCGCGCGCGCTGGTAAACGAACGCCAGCAGCCACAGCGGACCGATCAGCAGGAACTGGATATCCTTGAAAAAAGACGGCTTCTTGCCTTCGATCCTGTGACCGATGAACTGGCCGATCCAGGCCGCGACGAACACCATCACCGATAACAACCATAGCGTCACGGGCAAGCGACTGGCGCCATACACCATGGCGATCACCACGACGGTTACCAGGGTCATGCCCAGCGCCAGGCGCCAGGCAAGCGCGTAGTAATAGACCAGCGCCGCCAGCATGAACAGTACGCCCCAGTTGAGAAACGGCGTGCGTACCGCCCACGCAGCAGGTACCGGGATGGACCAGAGCAGGCCGATGAGCGACAGCAGGATGAGCGGCACGCAGATCCAGTGCAGCGTCTTGTTCACCGGGTTGCGGTGACTCCCGCCGTATTCGTCCAGCCAGTCGTGCACGCTGCGCATGGTTTGTCCCCCGCCGCGGGTACTAGAATGACGTCCGTCGCCTTGTCGCAGTGGAAATGATTATGGGCTTGCTGCGCTTCATTGCCAATCTCCGTTTCCTCTCCGAATCGCGGCGGCTGGCGCTCTACCCGCCGTTTTTCATGATGCGCATCCGGGTGCTGGAGATGCACGGCAACTGGCGGCATGTGCGCATCCGCCTGCCGCTCACCGCCTTCTCGCGCAATCTTTCCGGCGACATGTTCGGCGGCTGGCAGGCGGCGCTGGCCGACCCCATCGCGGCGCTGTGCTGCGCGCGGGTGTTCCCCGGTTATTCGGTGTGGACCCGCGCCATGCGCCTCGATTTCCAGAAGGGCGGCAGCACCGATCTGGAACTGCGCTTCGACATGGGCGCGGAGCAGGAACAGGCCATCGGCGCCGAACTCAAGGCCACAGGCCGCGCCACACCGACCTTCGAGTACGGCTATTACCTGACGGACGGCAGTCTGTGCACGCGGGTAGAAAACACCGTGGCGATACGTCCCCGCGGCTACGTGAAAACCGCAGCCGGGCAGCTGGACCTGAACGTACTCTAGGAAATCGCGGTGTTCCTGTCCCGGCGGGGATCCATCTTCAAGGCACCGGGCTCAGATCTCTATCAAGCCGTCTGAAAGCTCTTCCACGTTGCCGGGATGGGTTGGGTAATGCTGCGCCATGGCCGCGCCGCAGGCGCTGATGGCGGCGACGAAGCCCTCGGTGATCCGGCCTGCGCGCACGTGCGCCAAGAAAGTATCGACGATGCCCTGCCAGTGAGCCTCGCCGAGCTTCTCGTGGATGCCCCGGTCAGCCACGATCTCCACGTAATGCTCGGCCAGCGAGACGAAAAACAGCACGCCGGAATGCTCGCGGGTCATGTGCACGCCCTGGATGTAGAACTGGGCCTTGGCGAGGCGGCTGGCGCGGGCATGCTTTATATGTCGCGGGATCAGCCGCAGATGCAACTCGGGCACGAACAGAAACAAGAACGCCAAAACGATGAACACCAGCAGCTGGATCTGATAGATATGGATATAGGCAAGCGGGATCGAGAACAGCAGAAATACGCCCGGCACCAGCAGCGCGGCGAGCGCCGCCCACAACAGCGGCAGGAACACATAATGATCACTGATGCGCGCCACCACCGCCACGAACTCGCCGCTGGTGTGCTGTTCCGCCGCATGGATGGCGGCGGTGATGCGGGCTTTATCCTGGTCGCTGAATTTAATCATGTACGAGCCCCTCACCAGCCGCCCGAGGCGCCGCCGCCGCCAAAGGAGCCGCCGCCGCCGGAAAATCCGCCAAACCCGCCGCCGCCGAAGCCGCCGAAACCTCCACCGCGCCCCATCCCGCCGCTCAACATGCCGAGTGCCAGCCAGCCCAGCCAGCCCATGCCGCCACCTCCGGAGCCGCCGCCGGGACCGCCCTTTCCCCTGGAAAAGATCGTCGCGATGAGCGGAAACAGGGCAAACAGGATGATGAGCAGCATCAGGCCGCCGGTGCCGGAGCGTTCACGTGTCTGCTGCTGCTGCGCCGCCTGTTGCTGGTGGCCGAGCACCGAGAGGATGGCGTCGCTGCCGGCGACGATGCCGCCGGCGTAGTCGCCCTGTTTGAACTTCGGCGCCATGACGTTGCGGATGATGTTGCTGGTGATGGCATCGGTGAGCGTGCCCTCCAGCCCGTAGCCCACTTCGATGCGCAGCTTCTTCTCGCCGTAGTCCACAATGAGCAGCGCGCCGTTGTTCTTGCCTTTCTGGCCGATGCCCCAATGGCGGCCCAGTTGGTAGCCGTAGTACTCGATGGGATAACCGTTAAGGGTCGGCAGCGTCACCACCACCAGTTGCGTACCGCTGCTGCCGGCATAGGCCGCGAGTCGTTGTGACAGGCTGTTGAAGGCGTCCGCGGACAGCAGGTGGGCTTCGTCCACCACCGGACCGCTGAGCGCCGGGAACGCCGGAATGCCGGCATCCAGTCCGTTGCCGGCGGCGAACGCCGGCGCCACCGACAACGCGCCGGTGAACGCCGCGGCCAGCGACAAGGTGCGTAGCGAGATCACGCCGGACGCGGTGATGTGTGGACTGGATTTCAGAACTTCACCTGCGGCACCTGCTGCGCCTGTTGGGAGATGCTGAAGTTCTGGATCATCGGGTAGCTGCTGTAGAACATGGAGTGATACCAGCGCCCCGGGATGGTGGTGAGCTCGGTGTCGTACTGCTGCACCGCCAGGATGTAATCGCGCCGCGCCACGGCGATGCGGTTCTCGGTGCCTTCCAGCTGCGACTGCAGCGTCAGGAAGTTCTGGTCGGCCTTCAGGTTCGGGTAATTTTCCGTCACCATCATGAGGCGCGAGAGTGCGCCGCTGAGGGTCGCCTGGTTTTGCTCGAACTGATGGAAGGCCTGCGGGTTGGTGAGGATGTTGGCGGGAATCTGCGTCTGCGTGACCTTGGCGCGGGCCTCGGTCACGGCTTCCAGCACCTGGGCCTCGTGGGCGGCGTAACCTTTCACGGTCGCCACCAGGTTGGGCACCAGATCGGTGCGCCGCTGGTACTCGTTGAGCACCTGCGACCAGGACGCATCCACCTGCTGCTTGTAGGTGGGGATGTTGTTGATGCCGCAGCCGGTGAGCAGCAGCATGACGCTGAACGCCCCGGCAAGGGCCGCAAACTTCAGTACCGGCCGTGGATCTGACATGCTGTTCACCTGAAGTATCTGATGTAAATGTTGGCGCCCATGATAGCACCGGATTGAATCCACCCGAGCCGATCCCGACAGCGGACCGCTCGGCGTGGTTGTGGGCTAATATGGGTACAGGGATGGGAGTTTCAATATATCCCTGGCCGGAAAGTAAGGAGCAAACATGGCCCGGCAGAAACGCATCGTGGTACTGGTGCACGGCTGGAGCGTACGCAACACCGATACCTACGGCGGCCTGCCCCAGCGGCTCAAGCTGGAAACACAGCGCAGGCCGGACCTGGAGCTGGATGTGCGCCAGATCTGGCTGTCCGAATACATCAGCTTCCACAACGAGGTGAAGGTCCCCGACATCGCCCGGGCTTTCCAGGTGGCGCTGCAGCGGGAAGCGGGTGACGCCCTGAAGTCGGGCCGGCGCTTCGCCTGCATCACCCATTCCACCGGCGGCCCGGTGATCCGCGCCTGGTTGCACCACTTCTATATCAGTGCCGGGCGCAAGCGCCCGCCCTTGAGCCACCTCATCATGCTGGCGCCCGCCAACTTCGGTTCGGCACTGGTGCAACTGGGGCTGTCCAAGCTGTCGCGTCTCAGGGCCTGGTTCGAGGGTGTGGATGTGGGTACCGGCGTGCTGGACTGGCTGGAACTCGGCAGCCCGCAGAGCTACGCGCTTAATATGGAATGGCTGGAGCGGGGGGCCGCATACATCGGGCCTGAGGGAGTGTTCCCGTTCGTGCTCAGCGGCCAATCCCATGATCCGCAGCTCTACGATTTCGTCAACAGCTACACCGCGGAGACCGGCTCCGACGGCGTGGTCCGCGTGGCGGGGGCGAACCTGAATTTCACGCATGTGCGCCTCGAGCAGCAGGCGCCGCAGCCGGACAAAAACGCCAAACTCGGCTTCAGTGCACCGCTGCTCAAGGCCGGCGCCCCGCGGTTGTCGCCGGCGGTGCCGCTGGCGGTGATCCCCGGGGTGTGCCACTCGGACGTGCGCATGGGCATCATGCGCAGCATCCCGGCGGATGCCGCGCCGCACCCGACGATCGCAGCCATCCTGCAGTGCCTGCGGGTGAACACCCGGGCCGACTACGCCAGACTGTTCGATGCTTTCGCCGCCCAGACCAGCGCGGTACAGCGACAGGAACAGGTGGAGGACCGCGGCGGCCTCGGTCCATTCGATCACCAGGTAATCACCGATGCCTGTGCCATGCTGCTGTTCCGGGTGCGCGATGACCAGGGCAACGCCATCAGGGATTTCGATATCATCCTCACCGCCGGCAAACGCAACGACCCCAATCACCTGCCGCCGGGATTCCTCATGGACCGGCAGCGCAATCATGTGGATCCGGGCGCCATCACCTACTACATCAACTGCAGCCGCATGCTGGGCGGCCCAGCGATAGTGTACAGAGGCAAGACCCTGCGCGCGGCGCTGCCCGCCTGCGAGGGTCTGGGTCTGCGCGTCGTGCCCTATCCCCAGGACGGTTTCGTGCTCTACCAGCCCGCGGCGCTCGCCGCATCCGCGGACAACCTGCGCAACTTCGTGCGACCGAATCAGACCACCGTTGTGGATATCGTCCTGAAGCGCATCGTGCGCGAGGGCGTGTACCGCCTCACCCAGGACGCCTCGCCCGAGAACTTCACCAGGCAGCCGCCGGGGATGCCGCTTGATTGAAGACACACACGGGCATCGAACCCTGCGCAGACTGACAGTGCTGCTGATCCTGGCAGGTGTATTCGTGATGCCAGTCTGGACCGCCTGGGCGAAAGCCCCGGACAGACCGTATGTGGTGCTGGGTGGCCAAGGCTTCAGCGTCGAGATCGCCAGCACAGAAACGGCGCGCGCACGCGGACTCATGTTCCGCACCCGCCTGGCTGCCGATCACGGCATGTTGTTCATCTATCCGGATGCGCAGCCGCGCAATTTCTGGATGAAGAACACGCTCATCCCGCTGGACATCCTGTTCTTCGACGCGCAGCGGCGACTCATCAACATCACCGCGGACGCGCTGCCGTGCACCGCCGATCCCTGCGCGACCTATCCCAGCAGCGGTCCCGCGAAATACGTACTGGAACTCCATGCGGGCACCGCGCAGAAATTGGGGATCGAACCTGGAAACAGGCTCAGGATCCGCCGCTGATGCGACTTGCCACCTGCGTCGCATCCGCGGGCAGCAGCCGTGTGAGGACCGGCAGCAGCAGGATATAGATGAGCAACACGGCCAGGGATCCCAGCAGCAGCCAGGCCGCGAGGCCGTGCAGGACGTAATCCCACAATGCCGCGAGGCTGCGCCACACGCCGGCGCGCAACATGCCGATGATCTGGGTGAGCGACAAGGGCAGCGGCGGTTCGCGGAACAGCCACTGGCCGGCCTGCACGAAAGGTACGAGCAGCACGAACTGCAGCGGATACACCAGGTAGTTCACCAGCTGGATGAGCGGCAGGTTGAGCTGCAGCGCCACCGCCGCCAGTGCGCACAGCGCGGTGGTGGAGCCGAGCACCGGCGTCACCCCCAGCACCACGCCGAGCGCGACGGTGAGCGCGATGCGGCGCGGCGTGACACCCTGGCCAAGCAGCTGGATGACGAGCCGGACGAGTCTGTTGTCCCGCCAACGCCGCATCATGCCGGACGTCGCTGCAACACCGCCCACACCGGTTCATCGGCGCGCAGGCGGAACAGCTGTATCAGCAGGTAGCCGGACATGGCGACGTTGCCCAGCCCCATGACCAGGATGAACCACAGGATGCGCGGCCCGGTGGCCCGCTCCTTGTATAGCACCCATACGTAGAAGGTGAGGAAGCCGCAATAGGCATCGAAGAGAGTGGCCACCGCCCAGGGGTTCCTGCTGAACAATCTCAGCGAATCCCCGAGGGGCAGGTGCAGGGCCGCCCAGATATTTACCGTCGCCATCACCATGAAAATCGCCGCGAACAGCAGCTTGAGACCCGCTTTCATCCGCTTTTCCTTAATGTGCCGGTGCGGCCCACTATACTGCAGCCTTCCTGTGTGTTTCCTTACCATAAGCATCGCTGCCTGCAGCGCTTGCGGTTATCCCCGTGAGTACCCCACCGCGGGCCCGTGCTATCATTTGCGCCCCCGCAAGCCTGCGGATTCCCCACGGTTCCTGACCAGATCGGCCATGCCAGCGCTCTCCATCCGCGAGCTCACCAAGACCTACAAGAACGGCGTCCAGGCCCTGCAGGGCATCAGCCTGGAGGTCCAGGAAGGCGAGTTCTGCGCGCTGCTCGGCCCCAACGGCGCGGGCAAGACCACCGCCATCGGCATCGTCACCTCGCTGGTGAACAAAACCTCCGGCACGGTGCGGGTGTTCGACTACGACATCGACACCGAGATAGAGCGGGCGAAATCCTGCATTGGCCTGGTGCCGCAGGAGATCAATTTCAACCAGTTCGAGCGGAACTTCGACATCGTGGTAAACCAGGCGGGCTACTACGGCATCCCGCGACGGCTGGCGAAACAGCGCGCCGAAAAATATCTGAAGCAA